>JACDBQ010000299.1 GCA_013694845.1 Acidobacteriota bacterium | reverse complement strand
CTGCAACGGCGCTTCGACGTCGTTGATCAGACCGCGATAGATCCCGCCCATGCCCAGCCGCGCCTGATCGATCGACACGCCCGGTTTCAGCCGGGCGAACAGATACGCCCAGTAGCTGCGGCGATTCGCAAACCCCGTGAACCCCGGCTGCATCATGCCGCGCAGGGTGATCGGCACGAACACTTCGGGCGTCGCACCCAGGGTCGTCCCCTCGAATCTGAGGGGTGCGACCCCGACGATCGTCAACGTCTGGCCGTTGACCACCATCGTGCGGTTGATGACGTCAGTCCGCTGGCCGAAGCGGCTCGTCCAGTACCCATGGCTCAGCACGACGACTGGCGACTCGCCCACCTTCTGGTCGTCGCCCGACGAAAGCAGCCGCCCTGCCGCCGGCTGGACGCCCAGGATCGGGAAGTAGCTGCCGGAGACGAGCATCCCTTCGCCGCTGACCGTCTGTCCTTCGAAGGACAGGTTGGCGCCGAACGTGACGTGGGCCGCGACGTCCGAGAAGACGGTCTGCATCTTCTGAAGGTCGCGGAACATCGGGTAGCTGAACACGTGGTCGCAGTCGCCCGCCTGGTTGCACGACGTCGATCCCTGTTTGGGCCCCGGCGACGAGAAGTTGACCAGCCGCTCCGGCGCCGGCACCGGCAGGGTCGACAGGAGCATCTGGTTGAAGATCGAAAAAATCGCCGCATTGGCGCCGATGCCGAGCGCGAGCGACAGGATGGCGACGGCGGTCACGAACGGAGCCCGGAAGAGGGTGCGAAGGGCGAACTTGATCGTTTTCATGGCTATGTCTTTCGACGCGTTCAGGTTCCGACAAGTTTATCCGGTGATACCATTTCCGCCGTCCGAGCGTGTTTCACCCCGGAATTCCCATGAACCGAACCCGAGCACTCCCGACGTGGCCGGCGACGATCCTTGTCGCACTGGTCATGCTCGCGTTGCCGGCCGCCCAGCAGCCGGCGGCGATACCTGAATACGGCCCGCCGAAGGGCACGCTGGTCATCGTTGGCGGTGGGAACACCGACGGCACCGGGATCGTCGAGAAATTCATCGAGCTCGCCGGCGGCCCCGCGAAGAAGTTCATCATCGTGCCGACCGCCGGAGGCAATCGTAGCCGCGAAGGGACGGTCACCCCCTACGGCGAGGAGGAGGTCATTCGACCCTGGACCCGGCGCGGCCTGGTGAATGTGAAGATGCTGCACACCCACGATCCGAAGGTCGCCGACACCGACGCCTTCGTGAACGAGTTGCGCGACGCCGACGCGGTGTGGTTCAACGGCGGCCGGCAATGGAACATCGTCGATTCCTACGCCGGGACGCTCGCCTACCGCGAGTTCCACAAGGTGCTCGAGCGCGGAGGCGTCATCGGTGGAAGTTCGGCCGGTGCGACCATCCAGGGGGAGTACCTGGTGCGCGGCGATACTTCCGGAGCGGACGTGATGATGACGGCGGAAACAAAACACCAGGAAGGGTTCAAGTTCCTGCGCGGGACCGCGATCGATCAGCACATCAACGCGCGTAACCGTTGGGACGACCTGATTCCGGTGATCCGCCGATTCCCAAAGCTGCTCGGCATCGGCCTGTCCGAAAGCACCGGCATCATCGTCAGGGGCGACGTGCTCGAGGTCACGGGCACGTGGAAGGTGGCGGTTCACGACCCCACGCGGCTCTACCAGCCGTGGGAGAAACCGTACTTCGTGCTGGCAGCGGGTGACGTCTACAACATGAAAACCCGGACGATCGAGAAGTACGGGACCGGGACCACTCTGTCCTTGCGTCGCGACCGGTAGACGGACCGAGCAGCATGGCCGACAACGAATCTCCCGCGGTTACCTACGGCAGCTACCTGCAGGTCGACCGCCTGCTCGAGTTGCAGCAGCCCCGGTCGGATGAACACGACGAGATCCTCTTCATCGTCATTCACCAGGTCTACGAGCTCTGGTTCAAGGAGCTGCTGCACGAAGTCGACCGCGTCATGCAGCTGCTGCGGGACGACCAGGGCGATCGGGCCCAACACACGCTCAAGCGGGTTCTGACCATCCTGAAGGTCCTCGTGGCGCAGGTGGACATTCTCGAGACGATGACTCCGCTCGAGTTCCTGACGTTCCGCAACCGTCTGGCAGCCGCAAGCGGGTTTCAGTCGGACCAGTTCCGGCAGCTGGAGTTCGTGCTCGGCGCCAAGTCGTCGGCGTCGATCGAGCGATTTGGGACCGGTACGCGCGCGCGCGCGGCCCTCGAAACCCGCTGGGCAGGGCCGACATTGTGGGATGCGTTTCTCCATTACCTGAAGCGCGAGGGCTACGAGATCCCCGCCCCGCACCTGTCGCGCGACGTGACGATGGCGGTGGAGTCGTCGGATGAGATCCAGCAGGTGCTGATCAAGGTCTACCGGACCGACCCGCGCAACGCGGAGCTCTGCGAACGCCTCGTGGATCTCGATGAGGGGATGCAGGAGTGGCGCTACCGCCATGTCAAGATGGTCGAACGGACCATCGGCATGAAGCCCGGCACCGGTGGGTCCGCGGGCGCGGAGTATCTGCGCACGACGCTTGCGAAGCCGGCGTTTCCGGATTTATGGGAGATCAGAGCGTCGTTGTGAGTCCACCGCCCGCTGGCGGCGACCGGCAGTCCTGATGCGCGTCCTCCTCGCCATTCACAACGCCTATACCGATCACACTAGCGGTGCGGTCCACAGCATGCGCATCCTGATGCAGTGGCTGGCGGAGGCGGGCCACGAGGTGCGGGTGGTCGGGACGGCCCGGTTCGACGCACGCCCCCCGCGAGCCTGACGCAGCACCTCGCCGACCATTGGCTGGCTGCGACTTCGGTCGCGCTCAGAAGATGGGTTTCGCCCTGTTCGCCCAGGAATGTCTCAGCCGCGGGATCAGGCGGACTCGACGGTGCAGGCGTCAGTACGCCTGTGGCAACCGCCGGAGCGGCAGGCATGACAGTCCCGCACACAGAACAACGTCCGGACGAAGAGGGCGCAACGTTACTGCAGCGCAGGCAGGGCATAAAGGATGAGTCGCTTTGGAGCTGTTCGCGCCGATTATCGCTCAATTCAGCACCAGGGAATCCTCGAAAGGGCTTATAGCTGAGGTTGACGCCCATACCCACTTATTCTCCATCACCCCCGCTATTTCGCCGAGCCCGGCGCTCTGAGCAGGTGCTCCCTCGGCGGCTCGACTCCCGGCAAATGCCTCGCGAAAAGACGACGAGGAGCTGCGGCGGACTTCCAGCATGCCGTGGTACGCTGCCCACCCTCCCATGCCATCCCGCGTCGCCGTCGTCTGGATCATCACCTGCCTCATCTGGAGCACGCTGTGGTTGTTCATCAAGATCGGGGTGCGCGACGTGCCGCCGGTCAGCTTCGCGGCGATGCGGCTGAGCATCGCCATCCTGGTGATGGTGCCGGTCACCCTCGCGTGGAAAACTCCGCTGCCGCGCGACCCGCGCGACTGGGGGCTGATCGCCGGATCCGGCGTCATCCTCCTCGGCTTCAACTACGCGTTGCTGAACTGGGGTCTGCAGTTCATCTCATCGGGGCTCACCGCGGTACTCCAGTCGATGACGCCGGCGTTTGCCCTGGTGTTCTCGCATTACATGCTGCCCGACGAAAAGATGACCGCGCGCAAAGCAGCCGGGCTCGGGCTGGGGATAGCTGGTATCGGCGTCATCTTCTGGGATCAGCTTCACCTCGGCGGCGGCAAGGCCTTCGCCGGCAGCATCACCGTCACACTCGGAGCGGTCTGCGTGGCGTTTGCGTATGCCCTTGTCAGGCGAGGCGGACGGCATCTCGCTCCCGGCATCATCACGACTGGCCAGATGGTCGCGGCTTTCGTTCCGCTGCTGATTTACGGCTGGACGGTCGAAGGCAATCCGTTCCAGATCCAGTGGACCTCGAACGCCCTCGGGTCCGCGGCTTATCTGGCGCTGACCGGATCGGTGCTGGCGGCGTGGCTGAACTACTGGCTGCTCGCGCGTGTAGGCACCGTGAACCTGCTCGTGATGGGGCTGATCGAGCCGGTGATTGCGATCCTGCTCGGAGCCTGGGTGCTCGGTGAGACGATGAACGACCGCGTCATCGTCGGAGGCGCCGTCATCCTCGCAAGTGTCTGGCTCGCCATGGCGCCGGCGCCGGCGCGGTCCGCCGCCGCCCGATGAACGGTGCGATCACGCTGACGATGAAAGGATCCGATGAAAAAGCTGATGGTGGCGTTTGGCGCGATTGTCGGGGGAGATCGAGGCGGGCCGGCAGGCCGGGCCGGCGATTGACGCGACGGCTCCCTATCTGAACGGTCCGAACGCGTTTCTGCAGATGCACGGCCTTCGCGACCCTGCCGATGCGCGCAAGCAGGTCGAGTACTGGGCCGACATGGGCGCCACGTCGTTCAAGGCCTACATGAACATCATGCGCGCGCAGCTCGGCGTCGCGATCGAAGAAGCGCACAAGCGCGGGAAAAAAGTCACCGGCCACCTGTGCTCGGTGACGTACGCGGAGGCGGCCGACCTTGGCATCGACAACCTCGAGCACGCGTTCTTCGCCGCTACCGACTTCATGACCGACAAGAAGCCGGACGAATGTCCCGGCCAGGGGCGCGGTCAGCAGGCCGTGGCTGGGCTCGACGAGAACAGCGAGCCGTTCAAGGCGCTCGTCACGAAACTGGTCGCGAAGAAGGTCGCGCTCACATCCACGCTCACGGTGTTCGAGACCTTTACGCCCGGCCGCCCGAAGCCGCCTGGCCTCGACGTCCTGGTGTTGCCGCTCCGAGACCAGTACGAACGGACGTTCGAGCGCGTTTCACAGAGCGCCCAGTCGAACTATTCGAAGCTGTTTCCAACTGCCATGAAGCTCGAACACGCGTTCGCGAAAGCGGGTGGGATGTTGATCGCGGGCACCGATCCTACGGGCTCCGGCGGCGTCATCCCCGGCTTCTCCAACCAGCGCCAGGTCGAGTTGCTGGTCGAAGCCGGGTTTTCGCCGGTCGAGGCGATCCAGATCGCCACCCTGAACGGGGCGAAATACCTGGGGCGCGACCGGCGTATCGGAAGCATTGCGGCCGGCAAGCAGGCGGACCTGTTCATCGTGTCAGGCAATCCGGCGGCGAACATCGCCGATATCCGGAAGGTGGAAACGGTTTTCAAGCAGGGTGTAGGATTCGATCCTGTGAAGCTGATCGAGTCCGTAAAGGCAGAGTCAGGCTCTGGTGACGTGGCGGCGCGACGGCACGGAAGTGCCCGGGGGTGGCAACGGTCGGGGCGGGCTAGACGCGCTGGATGTTTGCGCCGCGCGATCCGTGGGACGCCCCTGACTACACCCTGGTCGCCCTCACGTTGCTCGAAGACCCGGCAGGCAATCGGATAGGCCGCGCGTTCGAAGTCAACAAGCGGCGCGTGAGATCCAGGATCAGGTCGCGATCGGCTTCACGGTGCGGTGACGCGCGCGGATTCCTCCCACGCTCGACGGTTTTCGGCACGACGGCCACAAAGCCCACCCAGGGCACGACGTGAACTCACGAGGAAAACTCTCCTTGTGCTCGTCTTCGTGTGCATCGTGTTCTTGGTGGTCGTGGAGCCCAGACCCGTTCGTCGTTTCCGCGAGCTCTGTCGAGACGTCGTGCCGTTGCACCTGGTCTGCGGCAGCTGGCACCGAGATTACTCCGGCAGCGTCGCGACAATCCGCTTCGGATCCAGCCGCCAGACGTTCGCCGCCCGCAGGTTCGACAGCCAGACGGAGCCGAGGCCGAACCGGATGGCATCGCCACCGTCACCATGGAACTGCTGGACGACCTTGTTCGTCGCGACGTCGATACGGGTGATGGGGAACTCGAACGACGTGACCCACACCGAACCGTCACCCACGGCGATCTCGCCGCCGTTGCCGGGGATGCCCGCCTCGATCGTCGCCAGCACCTTGTTCGTCTTGATATCCACGCGTGAGATTGAGCCGTCGCCCTGGTTGATCGTCCAGACCGACCCTTCGCCGACCGCAAGGAACCTGGGTTTGGGTCCGACGGCAATCGTCTCGTCGACGACATTCGTGCGGGCGTTGACGCGGGTGAGGAGGTTCTTCTCCGTGCTCGTGACCCAGACGGCGTCGTCCCCGAACGCCACCGTGTAGGACCCTGGCGCGACGTCAATTTCGGCCACGACCTTGTTGGTGGCTGGATCGATGCGCGCGAGCGTGCCGTTTTTGTCGGTCATCATCCAGATGCTGCCGGCGCCGGCGGCGATCCCTCCCTCGGAGTCGGGCACGCCGAACGCCAGCGTGGCCTCGACCTTGCCATCCTTGAGGCTGACGCGCGACAGCGTCTTGTCGCCACAGTTGGGCACCCACAGGCTGCCGAAGCCGGCGGCGAGGCCAGAGCAGGGATTCTTCCCCACCGTGATGGTGGCCAGCACGGTGTTGGTCTTGGGATCGAGCTGGTGGACGGTATGTTTCGGGCTGTTCGAGACCCAGACGTGCTCGTCGATAACCAGCCAGTCGGGGACGCCAGGTACGCTGAAAACGGCATCGGGCTTCAATTTCGTAATCGGGATCTTCACCCCCGGGGTGCTCACCCCGGGACGTTTCGGCCGCGGCGGCGGTGGGGTGGATCCTGCAGGTGGCTGCCCCTGCGACATCAGTGCAGCGAGCGCGCAGACAGCCGAAAAGCCAGACAACAGATTGTGCATGCGGGAGCCTCTTTCCGCGGGCATAATAACCGCTCCCATCTTTCTACCCATGCGAAAAGCGATGTCTTCCGGTCGTGGCGCGATCGTCAGTGCTGCTGGACTGCTGGTGATCTCGACGGCCATGCGGCTCGCCGGAGCGCCGCAGACGCCGCAAGCCACCCCGCACCAGATCGATTTCTTCGAGTCGAAAGTCCGTCCGCTGCTGGTGAACTCCTGCTTCGACTGCCACACCGCCGACGAAAAGGGTGGCCTGCGGCTCGACTCGCGAGACGGTGTGCTGAAAGGGGGCGAATCGGGGCCGGCGATCATTGTCGGCGATCCTGACGCCAGCCTCCTGATCAAGGCCGTGCGGCATGTGCAGGGGATATCGAAGATGCCTCGCAGCGCGCCGAAATTGAGCGAAACCGAGATCGCCGCGCTCGCCGAGTGGATCAAGATGGGTGCGCCATGGCCGTCCGCGACGAACGAAATGGCCGCTTCGCCCGGGTCTGACACGCCTACGCCTGTGGCCAGCGTCGAGCGTCCACTCGATCCGAAGCTCAAGACGTTCTGGTCTTTTCAACCGGTCCGCAAACCGGCCGTGCCGCAGCCCGCCAACGGGTCCTGGGCGAAGAGCGACATCGATCGCTTCGTGCTGGCGGCGCTGGAGCGACAGGGCATGGCTCCGGTCGGGACCGCGGACAAGCGGACGCTGATCCGTCGTGCGACGCTGGACCTCACGGGGCTTCCGGCAACAGTCGACGAGATCGAGACATTTCAAAAAGACGACGGACCGGATGCATTTGCGAAGGTCGTCGATCGTCTGCTCGCCTCTCCACGATACGGCGAGACGTGGGGCCGGCTGTGGCTCGACGTCGCCAGGTATGCCGAAGACGATCCGCGCAGCCTGGATCCGATGGGCCGCGGCTACGCGCCGTATCCGAATGCCTATCTGTATCGCGACTGGGTGATCAAGGCGTTCAACGACGACCTGCCATACGACCAGTTCGTGAAGGCCCAGATCGCCGCCGATCACCTGGACGAGACGTCGCGGGTCCGGCACTTGCCCGCGCTCG
>JACDBQ010000298.1 GCA_013694845.1 Acidobacteriota bacterium | reverse complement strand
GGAACAGCTTCCTGCCGAGAACACAGGAGCAGACGATTGATGGACGACCTTGAACAGCAGCTGCGATCGTTCGCCCAACCAACCGGTGACGGTCCCGCCGGCCGCGGCGTTGCCGCGTTGCACGCTGACGCGGCTTCCGCGCGCCGAGCCCGTGCTCTCATCGCAGGCGTCGCCTTCGTCGTCCCGATCATGATCGTCGGTTTGGTCGCCGCGTACTTTCGGTCATCCGACCCGGTGGACGTGACGACCGCCGGGCAGCCGGCGCAGACAGCACCGGTACCGCCAAGCGCGTGCCCTGGAACGAAACCGCAGGTCTACTCGGGGGAGATCCCCGGAGGGGTTGCGGCGACCGCGGACGCCGCGGTTGACCGGTTCGCAGAAGAAGCCGGTGTCCCTCGCACTGATCTCCATTCAGGGGCTCTGCCCGCCTACTTCGCGGCTGACGAGATCGGAATCCACATGCCCGGCGCCGGTCTCGCCGGCGACCAAAACCTCCGCTGGTACACCCACACTGTCAACGGGCGCAGCGACTTCGCGCTCGGTGCCGTCCACGACCCGCACGGGTGGTTCGTGCAAATAGCGGTCGGCTGTCCGGACGGCCTGGCGATCATGCCGCCAGCTCCACCGTCAACGAATCCGTTCCCGAGCGACACTCCGTGTGGCGACCCCTCCATGAAGTCCGAGTTTGTGCCTGAAAGCGTCTTCCGTGAAGAGTTCGCCAACGAGTTGCAAGGACCGGACGCCGCCCTCCACGAGATGGTCCTGAAGTTCCGGAACCAAGACGTCACCCGGTTCGAGAACGAAGGAATCTGTTTCGTTGCTGTTGACGTTGGACCGGCTCCCACCGCGTCGGTCAACGTCCCAACACCCCCCGTGGTCGTCGTGCGCGTCAAGGACGGGACGATGACGGCGGCGCAAGAGGCCGACGTTCTCGCGACGTTCGCCGACCCCAGTCGCGTGGCCATCCTCCGTACCACCGTCGCTCCCAACTAGGCGACGGCGTGTCGCCCTCGACGACCGTGGCTGACCAATTTCGCGGTCAGTCAGTCATTGGCGCGTGACCTTCGTCGGGATCCGAGCGCGCTTCGTGCTTCCACCAGTTGGGCACCAGGCTAGGCACCCGCAGCGACCCGTCCGCCTGCCTCTCCAACTTGAGTACCGGGCGCGTGCCCGGCGGTCCGGTGAACGCAGAGTCAGCCATGTGAGGAGGTTCCTTCCCGAGTTGCCGTTTCCCCGAATGTAGCCACCAAAACCCGAGAAATAGCTGGTAGCGCCGATGGCGCGCCCAGGTCAGCTGGAACCGGGCTGCCGCCGAGACCGACCGACATCTCCGCCAACGGCGTGGGAACAGCCAGGTCTGATAGGAGCGCCCACCGTGTCCCCTCGAAGTTGGCGTCACCCTGTTCGATTTGTTCTAGCAACCCGAGTCCGGGAGTGATGGGTCATGCCAACGTTGTCGGAACGGCGCGCCGGAAGCCGGTCTTCGGCGTACTCACGAGAGTGTCGGAAGACGCACCGCCAGTCAGTTCGACTGCGCTCTGGCCGAGCACGCCCAGTCGACTCTTGAAGCACGGTCGGCTCTCGATCCGGTGGCGGGAGCTGGAGCAGGAGTGCGGCCACGTGGTCGAGCGCTCCGTCGCTCGGCCTGGACATGGAATATGAGTTGAAGTGACGATGCGGGCGCGAGGCGGTAGAGGGTCAAACCAGTATCAGTCCCGTCCACCCACCGCCGCCGGCTCGTCGTCTGGCCCGGGGCGCGCCGCGACGGCACGGTTCGATGCATCGGTGAACGCCGAGGCGACACCCGAGGACGTGGCTTGGACGTTCCACCCCGACCATGCGGCATGGGCTGACGCCGGAGTCTTGACGTCCGAAGCCGCGCGACGGTGGATTCATGCGGGTGGCACGCCGGAGGATGCACTGGAATGGCGTGTCCTGTCGGACCCGGTGTGGATAGCAGCCGATTCAGCGCAGCCGCCGTCGGACATCACGTCCATTCCCGTCTACCTCGCGATCATCCAACCGTTCGCAGCGGGGCGGCGCAACGACCCCGCAGCGGTCGTGACAACAGAATCCACGGCCGCAGCAGCCCGCCAGTCTTTGTGCCGGGCAGCAACGCGCCGCATGGGGCAGATGTCTACGGGTTACGGACCCTTGGACGCGGTCAGGTGCTACGGAGCACAGGACCGAATGCATTTCGGCTCGGACGCCACAGCTGGCATCAACGCGCACGACATCGGCACCACCCAGGCGAGTGGTTCGGTAACGGTGGTCACGATCTACGACTACGGACTCGTCACCCATATCGCTGACACGGATGAGTCCGCCCAAGAATGGCTGGAACGGTATGTCGCGCGCCGGTGGGAAGACTGGGGCGACGCTGCGCACAGGGATTCGCTAGAAGCCTTCTTTCATGCCGTGAACGGACGGTACACGTTCACTCCGTGCACCATCTCGGAACTGCCCTGCTGAGTGCGGCATGGACAGGCGCGCAGTTCGGA
>JACDBQ010000263.1 GCA_013694845.1 Acidobacteriota bacterium | reverse complement strand
CATCGAGGCGCTCCGGGATGGGGTCACCGAGACGATCGCGCGCTACTTGTCCGGCCGGCCGCTGCCGATCATCTGATCGTCACCGGTGCAGCCGACGTTCGGCTCGCGCTCAACTTTTCGGTCCGCTCGGCCGTCTGATTCACCGGCCGTGCGCGGGAGTGGCGGCTTTTACATCCTTAACATGCGAACGTGCGTAGAATGCTCCAACCGAGGCAAGAAGTTATGCAAATGAGGAAGATTGCTGGCGTGTTCCTGTTGTCGGTGGCGATCCCCGCAACCCCGGCGCAGGCCCAGATCCAGGTGTTCCCCACCGGCGGCGAACCGATGCAGATGCCGATGCCGCAGCCGGGGCGCCAGATGAAGACCGGCACCGCCCGCATCAAGGGCCGGCTGGTCGGTGCCGAAACGGGAGCGCCGGTGCGCCGGGCGCAGGTGCGCATCTCGGGCCCCGAGATCATGCCGAAGGCCGCGACAACCGACAACGACGGGGTCTACGAGCTCCGCGATCTTCCGGCAGGTCGCTACACGGTCAACGCGACCAAGAGCGGGTACGTGAGCGTCGGCTATGGACAGTCGCGGCCGTTCGAGTCGGGCAAGACAATCGAGCTGACCGACGGGCAGGTACTCGAGAAGGCGGACATCACGATGCCGCGCGGATCGGTCATCTCGGGCCGGATCATCGACGAATTCGGTGAGCCCGTCGCCGATGCGGCGGTCAGTGCGATGCGGTCGTCATGGTCCAACGGCAAGCGGCGGTTGCAGAATACCGGCCGCACCGCGACGACGAACGACCTCGGTCAGTTCCGGTTGTACGGTTTGCCGCCCGGCGACTACTACGTGAGTGCGACCTTGCGCGGCACCCAGGAGATGATCGTCGCGGAGATGGCGATGATCGCGATGTCGACCGGGGGTGCGTCGGAATCCCCGCGCTCCGGTTACGCCCCCACGTACTATCCCGGCACCGCCAATGGCGCCGAAGCCCAGAAGCTGACCCTGGCCGTCGGGCAGGAGGCACAGAACACCGATTTCGGGCTCATCCCCGTCCGACTCGCGAAGATCAGCGGGGCGGTGGTCGGTTCGGATGGCCGTCCGCTCGAGGGCGTTGCCGTGAGTGCCACCCCGCGCAGCGCGGCGGTCGGCTCGATCATCTTCCCCTCCGGCGGATCGGGGCGGACGGACAAGAACGGCAACTTCACCTTGAGCGGGGTCTCGCCCGGAGATTACACCCTCTCCGCGCGAACGTCGGGTGTCGTCAGCACCACCGGCGATGGCGATCGGATGGTCTTCACCATGACGCGGACCATGGGTACGGGCGGAGGCGGCGATGGCGTCTCCGAAACCGGCTCCGTGCCGCTCAGTGTCAGCGGCGACGACCTGACGAACGTCATGATCGTCACGTCGAAGGGAACGACTGTTACCGGCAAGGTTGTCTACGAGGGCGGATCCAAGCCGACCACGAACACGCTCCGGATCAGCGCCGCGGCGATGGGCGCGGACGGGCCGCTCGCCGCGCTTGGGGGCGGGTCGTCGTCGGTCACCCCGGACGGCACGTTCGAGATGAAAGGCCTGTCGGGGCCGCGGATCTTCCGCGTCTCGAACATTCCAGCCGGGTGGGTCCTCAAGGCGGTTCGCCTGAACGGCACCGATGTCACCGACAACGGCATCGACGTCCGGCCGACCGACCCTGTGAACGGTGTCGAAGTCGTGTTGACCTCGAAGTCGACTGAGGTGACCGGCTCGGTCAAGGCCGGCAACGATCCGGCAACCGACTACACCGTGGTGATCTTTTCCGACGACCCGGACAAGTGGACCGCCCCGATGACTCGCCACGTCGTCAGCGCGCGGCCCAATCAGGAAGGGCGCTTCCAGGTCAAGCACCTCCCCGCCGGCACCTACTACGTTGTCGCACTGGACTACATTCCGCAGGGGGACTGGAACGACCCGGACGTGCTCGAACGGCTGAAGCCCAAGGCGACCCGTTTGTCGCTCACCGAAGGTGACGTACAGAACCTGGCGCTGACGCTCGACTCGATGTAGGTTTCGCAACGTTGGAGATGCAGGCCTGAAAGGCCTGCGCTACACGTCGTGGTCGGCGCGTAATCCCCGGGTGTCCGCAGGCCCTTCAAGCCTGCATCGCGGCCTATCCGGATTTCTTCTCCAGCAGCGCCGACGCGGCGTCATCGTCCGATTCTTCCACTGCCCCCTGCGTCCGCGCGTAGAAGTACGCGATCGTGAAGATGACCACGATCAAGCCGAACGAAATCCACTTGTTGATGTGGAACTCGATGTAGCCCTCCCCGTTGAGAAACTCCACCAGCAGCTTGAAGGCGACCCACGCGATGATGATGAACGCGGCGTCCACCAGCGCCGGATAGCGCCGGACGACGCGGAGCAGCTGTCCGATGACCAGCCGCATCGCGATGATCCCGAGGACGCCGCCAGTGATGATGACCCAGGTCTTGGGCGACATCGCGACCGCGACCAGGATCGAGTCGACGGCGAACACGATGTCGGTGAGCTCGACCTTGACGACTGTGGCCCAGAACGGCGACAGCGCGAGCCATCCGGCCGCCGGCTTGATCGCGCGACGGTCCTCCCCTTTCGCCCGGCCGAAGAAATGGCTGTAGGCCAGCCACATCAGGTAGGCGGCTCCGATCAACTTGACGAAAGCCACCTGGATCAAGTGGACGGCGAGCAGGATCGCCAAGATGCGGAAGAAAAACGCGCCGAGGATTCCGTAGCGCAGCGCCTTGCGCTGTTCGTGTTTCGGCAGTCCGAGCACCAGGATGGCAAGGACGAGCGCGTTGTCGGCGCTGAGCAGCCCCTCGAGGATGACGAGGAGGGCGATGGTTAAGAAGTCGGCGGCCTGGACGTCCATGCTCAACAGTTGAAGTTGACACGTAGCGTATCAAGATCTATCGTTGAATAGACGCAAGGTCCCGCGCCGGGATTTTGACCGGCGCACCGGAGCGAATGATGCCGCTCGATCACGATCTCTACTTTATCAGCATGGCTGCACGGCTGCTCGACATGCACCCGCAAACCCTGCGCAAGTACGAACGCCTCGGCCTCGTCCGCCCGACCCGGACGGTCGGCAGCATGCGGGTTTACACCGACGACGAGCTGGACCGCCTGCGCCTCATCAAGTATCTGGTCGACGAGGGAGGCGTGAATCTCGCGGGCGTTCAGCGGTTGCTCGAGATCGCCGAGGCGGTGCTGCGGATCCGTCCGCTCGTGAAGGCAGGCCGGCCCGACGCCCGCCGGCGCATCGCGCATGAGATCGAACGCATCGGCGAGATGGCGGGCCTGTGATGGAGTTCAAGGACTACTACCAGACGCTCGGTGTCGCGAAGAGCGCCAGTGAGAAGGAGTTGAAGCAGGCCTACCGCAAGCTGGCGCGCAAGCATCACCCCGACGTGAATCCCGGAGACAAGGGGGCCGAGGCCAAATTCAAGGAGATCAACGAGGCGTACGAGGTGCTCGGCGATCCCGAAAAGCGACGCAAGTACGACGAGCTGGGCGCGAACTGGCGGATGTACGAGCAGGCTCAGCAGCAAGGCTACTCCCCCGGCGCCAACCCGTTCGGCGCCGGCAGTCCCTTCGGCGGCGGCGGCGGAGCGTGGACCATCAACACCGGCGGCGGCGCGGGTGGCTATCGCACCATGACCGAAGAAGAGATGCACGAGATGTTCGGGAACGAAGATCCCTTCTCCGACTTCTTCAAGACCTTCTTCGGTGGAAGCGCCGCCCCGCGGGAAAGCGGTCGCGTCCGCGGCCGTGCCAGGTCGCAGAACGGCCGTGACATCGAGCACGAAGTCGAGTTGACACTGGAAGAGGCCTTTCACGGCGCCACTCGACGGATCTCGATCAAGCAGGGCGGGCACGCGCGCAGCGTCGATGTTCGCATCCCCGCGGGCGTCAAGGATGGCTCGCGCGTGCGGGCGGCAGGCGAAGGCGAGAGCGGCGCCAGCGGCGGCGCCTCCGGGGATCTCTATCTGCGCGTGCGCCTCCGCCTTCACCCGGTCTTCGAACGCGATGGCAACGATCTTCGCACCAGGGTCGCCGTCGATGTGACGACGGCGGTGCTGGGTGGCGAGGCCAACGTCCCCACGGTCTCAGGATCCGTGCGCCTCAAGATCCCGGAGACCACGCAGAGCGGACAGATCTTCCGCCTGAAAGGCCACGGCATGCCGGTGGTCGGCAAACCGGACCAGCGCGGCGACCTGTACGCGTCGATGGAGATTCAGCTGCCGCGCGCCCTGACCAAGGAGCAACGCCAGCACTACGAGGCGCTGCAGAAGATCGACAAGAGCTAGCACATGAACCTGAACAAGTACACCGAGAAGGCACAGGAAGCTGTGCTCGCCGCGCAGCAGTTCGCGGACCGCGAAGGGCATCCTGAGATCACGCCGGAACACCTCCTGCTGACGCTGCTCGAACAGCGCGACGGGATCGTCCCGTCGATCGCGCGAAAGCTGAACGCGGACCCCTCCGCGCTCGCTGCGGCGCTGCGCACCGAGCTGTCCCGCGCGCCGTGCGTACACGGCGGATCGCAGGCCGGGCTCTCGGCGCGGCTGCGCAAGGTGACCGACGACGCCGAACAGGAAGCGGCGCGGCTGAAGGACGAATACGTCAGCACCGAGCACCTGTTCATGGCGATTGGCGGCGACGGCGGGCGCTCGGTGGCGTCCCGGCTCCTGCAGCAGCACGGCATGTCGAGGGATGCGATTCTCCAGGCCCTCACCGCCGTACGGGGCTCCCAGCGCGTTACCAGCCAGAATCCGGAAGCCACCTACGAGTCCCTGGAACGCTACGGTCGCGACCTGACCGAGCTCGCGCGCAAGGGCAAGCTGGATCCGGTGATCGGCCGCGACGACGAGATCCGCCGGGTCATCCAGGTCCTCTCCCGCCGCACGAAGAACAATCCGGTGCTCATCGGTGAACCCGGCGTCGGCAAGACCGCCGTCGTCGAAGGGCTCGCGCAGCGGATCGTCAGGCAGGACGTCCCCGAAGGGCTGAAGAACAAGAAAATTGTCTCGCTCGATATGGGGGCGCTCGTGGCGGGTGCCAAGTACCGGGGGGAATTCGAGGAACGGCTCAAGGCGGTGCTCAAGGAAGTGGCGGACGCGGCCGGTCAGATCATCCTGTTCATCGACGAGCTCCACACGGTCGTCGGCGCGGGCGCGGCGGAAGGCGCGATGGACGCGTCGAACATGCTCAAGCCGATGCTGGCCCGCGGCGAGCTGCACACCGTGGGCGCGACGACGCTCGACGAGTATCGCAAGTACATCGAGAAGGATGCGGCGCTGGAGCGGCGCTTTCAGCCGGTGCTGGTCGACGAGCCGACCGTTGAAGACACGATCAGCATTCTGCGCGGATTGCGTGAACGCTACGAGATCCACCACGGGGTGACGTTCAAGGATTCGGCGCTCGTGGCGGCAGCCGTCCTGTCGCAGCGGTATATCTCGGATCGCTTTCTGCCCGACAAGGCCATCGACCTGATCGACGAAGCCGCGTCCCGCCTGAGAATGGAGATCGACTCGATGCCGGCGGAGCTCGACGAGGTGGCGCGGCGGATCATGCAGCTCGAGATCGAACGCGAGGCCTTGCGCAAGGAATCCGACAAGGCGTCGAAGGACCGGCTGGACAAGCTCGAGAAGGAGCTCGCCGACCTCAAGGAACAGCAGCACCAGCTCTCGTCGCACTGGCAGCAGGAAAAAGACGCGATCCAGGGCGCGCGGAAGTTGAAAGAGGAGCTGGAGCAGGTCCGGCTCGAGATGCAGCGCGCCCAGCAGGCCGGTGACTACGCGAAAGCGTCGGAGCTTCAGTATGGTCGCCTCCCCGACATGGAGCGGAGGATCCAGGCGGAGGAGACGCGCCTGGCGACCGTGCAGCAGGGCCACCGGATGCTGAAGGAAGAAGTCGACGAGGAGGACATCGCCGAGGTGGTCAGCCGGTGGACCCACATCCCGGTCAGCCGGCTGGTCGAAGGCGAGATCCAGAAGCTGCTGAAGATGGAGGACCGGCTCCACCAGCGGGTCATCGGCCAGGAGGACGCCATCCGCGCGGTGGCGAACGCGATCCGGCGGGCACGCGCCGGCCTGCAGGATCCGCATCGTCCCCTCGGCAGCTTCATCTTTCTCGGGCCGACCGGCGTCGGCAAAACCGAGCTCGCCCGCGCACTCGCGGCGTTCCTCTTCGACGACGAGCACGCGATGACCCGGATCGACATGTCCGAATACCAGGAGAAGCACACCGTATCCCGCCTGATCGGTGCGCCGCCGGGATACGTCGGCTACGAGGACTCCGGCCAGCTGACGGAAGCCGTCCGGCGGCGGCCGTATGCCGTCGTGCTGTTCGACGAGATCGAAAAGGCCCATCCCGAAGTGCTGAACGTGATGCTGCAGCTGCTCGATGACGGGCGGCTGACCGACGGCAGAGGACGAACGGTCGACTTCAAGAACACCGTCGTGATCATGACCTCGAACATCGGGAGCCACTACATCGCCGAGCAGGTCAGCGCGGGCAGCACGGCGGTGGAGGAAGGTGTTCGACGGCAGGTCCTCGAAGCGCTGCGGAACCACTTCCGCCCGGAATTCCTCAACCGCGTCGACGAGATCCTCGTCTTCCACGCGCTCAGCCGGGAGGAGATGCGCTCGATCATCGACATTCAGCTGCGCGGCTTGACCAACCGACTCGAGGACCGCAAGATCCGCGTCGAGCTGTCCGACGCCGCGAAGGACCTGCTGATCGCCGACGGGTACGATCCCACCTATGGCGCCCGGCCGCTCAAGCGCACGATCCAGCGCCAGGTCCTGGACCCGCTCGCCCGGCGCGTGCTGCAGGGCGAGATCGGCGAGGGTGATACCGTGCGGATTGAGGTCGCCGGAGGCGAACTGCGGTTCGAATCGGTCAACCAGGGAACGACGGTGAACTAAGTGGCAGACGATTCGTCAAAGGCCCCCAACCCGCGGGGCAAACGTCCCGGATCCGAACGCCGGCTGACGCCGCGCCCCTCACCGGGGACGGCGATGTGGTACGTGCTGGGCTTTCTACTGCTGCTCGCGGTCGCCCAGTCGCTGTTCTTCTCCGCCCAGGCTGGCGAGACGATCGGCTACAGCGATTTCAAGCAGCACGTGCGCGCCGGGCGCGTCCAGGAAGTCACCGTCGGCCCCGAGGCCGTGCGCGGGGTGCTCAAACCGGACGGTGGACGCCCGGCGCGGCCGTTTAACGCGGTGCGCATCGAGGACCCCAAGCTCGTCGAGGAGCTCGAGGGTCACGGCGTCTCCCACCGGGGCGAGCTCGCCAGCCGCTGGATGGGCGAAGCGCTCGGCTGGGTCATCCCGGTGGTCTTCTTCGTCGGTCTCTGGACGTTCTTCCTTCGCCGCATGGGTGGCGCCGAAGGCGGCGTGATGTCGTTCGCCCGCAGCAAGGCCAAGGTCTACGCGGACGACGACGTCAAGGTCCGGTTCGAGGACGTCGCCGGCGTGGACGAGGCCGAGGAGGAGTTGAAGGAGATCGTCGAGTTCCTCAAGACGCCGAAGAAGTACACCAGCATCGGCGGACGCATCCCGAAGGGCGTGCTGCTCGTGGGGCCTCCCGGCACGGGGAAAACGCTGCTCGCGCGCGCGGTGGCGGGTGAAGCCAAGGTCCCCTTCTTCAGCCTGAGCGGCTCGGAGTTCGTGGAGATGTTCGTCGGGGTCGGCGCCTCGCGCGTGCGCGACCTGTTCGCTCAGGCCGACGCCAAGGCGCCCTGCATCGTGTTCATCGACGAGCTCGACGCCCTGGGGAAGGTCCGCATGCAGAGTCCGATGGGCAGTCACGAGGAGCGCGAGCAGACCCTGAACCAGCTGCTCGCCGAAATGGACGGTTTTGACGCGCGCAAGGGCGTGATCATCATGGGCGCCACGAACCGTCCCGAGGTGCTCGACCCTGCCCTGCTCCGCCCCGGACGGTTCGACCGGCAGGTCCTGGTCGACAAGCCCGACATCCGCGGACGCGAAGACATCCTGCGCATTCATGTCAAGACCGTGACGGTGTCCGAGCGGGTCGACTTGAAGGTCATCGCAGCGCGGACCGCGGGCTTCGCGGGCGCGGACCTGGCGAACCTGGTCAACGAAGCCGCACTCCTCGCCGCCCGTCACGACAAGACGGCCGTCGAGATGAAGGACTTCGACGAGGCCATCGACCGCATCATCGCGGGGCTGGAAAAAAGGCGCGTGATGAACGACAAGGAACGCCGGATCGTTGCCTACCACGAGGCCGGCCACGCCATCGTCGCCAGCGTGCTCCCCGGTCTCGATCCCGTGCACAAGATCTCAATCGTCGCGCGGGGGTTCGGTGCGCTGGGCTACACCATGCAGCTGCCGCTCGAAGACAAATACCTGCTGCAGAAGCCTGATCTGATGAACCAGTTATCTGTGCTGCTCGGGGGGCGCAGCGCCGAGGAGATTGCCTGCGGGGAGATTTCGACCGGGGCGCAGAACGACCTGCAGCGCGCGACCGACATCGCGCGCGCGATGGTGACGGAGTTCGGGATGAGCGAGGAGCTCGGAGTCGTCAACTATGCCGGCAGCAAGCGCGCGGCGTTCCTCGACATGCCGTTCGGCCCCGAGCGAGGTGAGTATGCGGAAGAAACGGCTCGCAAGATCGACTCGGAAGTGAAGCGGATCCTCACCGAGGCTCATGAGGTCGCGCGCGCACAATTGCGCGATCGTCGCGGCGTGCTCGATACCCTGGCGGAGCGATTGCTCGAAAAAGAGGTGGTTGAAGCCGACGAGCTGCGGGCGATCCTGGGCCCGCAGAACCAGCGGTAGGGGCTGACCTGGGCGCGGAGATGCTGGTTCGCCTGCAGCCGGTTGCTGCCGAGCGGGGCGAGATCGGCTTGACGTCGACCGCAGTCACCCTGTATGCCGGAGAGCAGCGTCCGGTGGACCTGACCCTCCAGCGTCTGCAGGAGCGGTGACGGTCAACTGGGGTGACGTCCCCGGGCTGATGATCTCGGGGGCCGAGGTCACACGATTCCGCCCGGATCGCTTGGCGTCGTAGAGCGCTGCGTCGGCGGCCGCAACGAGGACATCGGACGTCGAGGCATCAGTCGCCTGGATCGTGGCCCGTCCGATGCTGACGGTCACTCGGCCGTCGACCCCGCTCGGGTTGGGGAGGTTGAGCGATGCGACGGCGGCCCGCATCCTCTCGGCGACGGCGATCGACCCTGCCGTGTCGGTCGACGGCAGGAGCATGACGAATTCTTCCCCGCCATACCTGGCGACGCGGTCCCCGGCCCTTCTGACAATCCCGGCGAGCGTGGTGGCTACGGTCGCCAGGCATTTGTCGCCGGCCTGGTGTCCGTAGGTGTCGTTGAACGACTTGAAGTGGTCGATGTCGAGCATCAGCAGCGAGAGCGGCGCCTTGGAACGGATCGCGCGCCGCCACTCGCCGTCCAGCGCCTCGTCGAAGGCGCGGCGATTGGCGGCACCGGTCAGCGCGTCCGAGTACGACAGCGCTTCCAGCCGGCGGTTGGCCTCTTCGAGTTGCAGCGTCCGGTCGTTGACCAGTTCCAGCAGCTCGGCCTCGCGAGCCATCGTCCGCCGGACCCAGAGCGCCCATGCGACCGCTATCGCGGCAATCGTGCCGAACACCAGGGTGAGGATGAGCGGCAGGTCGAGCGACGCCGATGCCAGCCGGTCCAGGAGATTGGAATCCGTCACTGGAGGGGGATTGTAACCCGCTCGAGACCCTAGTACCGCGCCGGGCTCTCGCCGATGCCGATGATGCTGCAGGCCTGCACGATATTCAGACCGAGCGCGCGGGCTCGCGCCACGACCTCGTGATCATCGGCGCCGGGATTCAACCAGATCTCAGCCACACCCTTTTCCGCGAGCTGCTCCATGACCCTGACGCCCGGACCTGCCGGGATGTAGACCGTCGCCATATCGATCGTCCCCGGCACGTCCAGAACGGAGCCGTAGGTCTTGTGCCCCTCGACCTCCGCTTCATTCGGATTGATCGGGATCACCGTGTATCCGCGGTGTTCGAACGCGCGCAGCGCCTTGTTGCCGAACTTGCGCCGGTTGCTCGAGGCGCCGATGACGGCGACCGTCTTCTGCATATCCATGTCGGTCACCAGCTTCCTGATCCGAAAACACGCAGCCGGCGGTCCGGCAGAAATGGAGACGTCGCGATCTGGCCTTCGAACCGCCGGCCCCATCTCCCTGGGATCACCGCCTGGCAGTCCGGGCATCGTCCGTCCGACGTGAGCCGGTAGTCACGGACGAAGTAGCCATGCCGCTCTATCAGCATGGCCCGGCACTGGTGACAACGCGTGTGTTCCAGATCGCCGACGCGCCCGGGAAGGTTGCCGGCGTACACGTAGCGCAACCCGTTCCTCTGTCCGATGGCGGCGGCCTCCACCAGCATGTCGGCGGTGGTGTTCGCCGGATCACTCATCCGATAGTCCTTGTGGAATGCCGTGACGTGCCAGGGCAGATCGGGCGAGACAGTCGCGAGGAATGCCGTCAGTCGTTCGAGTTCGTCCGGGGCGTCGTTGAAGCCGGGGATCAGCAGGGTCACGACTTCGACCCAGACGCCCATCGCGTGCAGTGCCCCGATCGTGTCGAGAATGGGTTGAAGGCGCCCCCCGAGCTGCCGGTAGTGCCGGTCATCGAAGCTCTTGAGATCGACTTTGTAGAGATCGATGTGCGGCCGGATGTACTTGAGCACCCGGGGTGTGCCGTTACCGTTCGACACGAACCCGGTCATCAGCCCCGCGCGCCGGGCGTGGTTGAAGATTTCCATCGCCCACTCGCTGGTGATGAGCGGCTCGTTATAGGTGCTCACAACGACGCGGGCTCCCAGGCGGACCGCCTCTGCGACGAGCGCCTCGGGGTCCGCGTCGATCGGCGGCGCCACCGCGTCGGGGTCCCGGAGCGCCTGAGAGGTCACCCAGTTCTGACAGTAAGAACAGTGCAGATCGCAGCCGAGCATCCCGAAGCTGTAGGCGAGTGCGCCCGGCGACGCGTGGAAGAACGGCTTCTTCTCGATCGGGTCACATTGCACGCCGCCCACGTATCCCCACGGGACGAACAACCGGCCGCCGCGATTGAATCGCACCTTGCACACGCCTGCGGCACCGTCGGGGATCGGGCATTCATGACCACACGCATGGCAACGCACGCGGTTTCGATCGATCGGCTCGACCAGCTCGGGGGCCGCCTCAGCGGTTCTCGCCTCCAGGATCTGAGCGAGAGAGGGCATGACGCAATCATACCGGGTCGCAGAGGCTGAGCGGACGCACGCCTACTGCGCCAGGACGGAGTCGATCGCTTCCTTGAAGGCGGTAAACGGCTGTGCGCCGTATACGTACTTCAGGATCTTCATGGGTTGGCCGGGCGCAGGGGTCATTCCGATCACCAGCATCGGGGTGCCGGAGATGCCGAGTTGCTCCATCCGCGAGACGCTGGCCTGGATGCCGGAGGCGTGGCGGCCGCTCGACATGCACGCGCCGAACGCCTGAGTGTCGAGGCCAAGGGGTTTCGCCTGCGCCGTGAGCCCGGTCTCGTCCTTTGCCACCGGGCTGTTGAAGAGGCTCATGTGCATCTCCCAGTACTTGCCCTGGTCACCGGCACAGTTCGCGGCTTCGTGTGCGCGCGCGGCGGTCGGGTGCAGCTGCGCGATCGGATAATCCACGAACATGTACTGGACCTTCCCCGTCTTGATGTAATCGGTCAGCAACTGCGGAAACATCTGCTGCGCCTGTCGCTTGCAGAAGGGGCAGTGGTAATCGGAGATCTCCATGACCGTTACCTTCGCTGAGGCGGATCCCATCGAGGGCTCATTCGCGGTCGGGATCGCGGCCCCGACGAGCCCCGGGATCTCCGGCCCTTCAGCCTGGCCTTGCTGCCGCGGCTGAATGAGAGACTGCAGGAAGGTCTTGATGGCCGTGAGCTCCCGCTGCATCTGTGCCTGCTGCTCACGCAGCTCCTGCACCTGGCGCTTCAACGCGGCGATCTCTTCCGCAGGGGTCTGCTGCTCAAGCGGCGGCGAGAGGGAGACGATGGCGACGAACGCGACGGTGGCAAACCTGGTCAGCATGTCAGCGAGAACTGTAACAGACATAGGAGAGGAAGTTTGCCGCCGTCCCAGGCGCGCGATTCGTGTCGACCTGGAGCTCGATCTCACCCTCTTCGGTCACGATGACGACGCGGGGAAGCTGCGCGGAGTCGAGGCTCTGCCCGATGGCGGTCACGAGCGCTGCGAGCACGATCCATCTTTTCATGAGGGAAACATCTTGCCGGGGTTGAGGAGGTGGTGCGGGTCGAACGCGTGCTTCACTCGTTTCATGAGCGCGATCTCGTCGGGCGCGAGCTCCATCTCGATGAACGGCGCCTTGGAGAAGCCGACACCGTGCTCCCCGCTGATGGATCCTTCGAGCGCGACGACGCCTTCGAACAGCACCTTCTCGGCCTCGTGCGCCCGTTCCACTTCGGCGGCATCGTCGGGCGAGATCATGATATTCACGTGGATGTTGCCATCGCCCGCATGCCCGAAGCACGGCATCTTCAGCGAGTAGGCGCGGCGTATACGGTCCACGAGCGCGAAGAGCTCCGGGATCCGTCCCTTGGGCACGACGACGTCGTGATTGAACTTCAACCGAGCGATCATCTTCAACGAGTAGGACAGCTCGCGCCTGACTCGCCACAGCTCCGTGCGTTCGTCATCGTCTGTGGCGCGCAGCACCTCGGTCGCGCCGGCCGTGCGGCACGCGTCGTCCACA
>JACDBQ010000241.1 GCA_013694845.1 Acidobacteriota bacterium | reverse complement strand
CCCAGCCGTTCAAGATGTGGCTCTACCCCGTGCCGGCGATCCTGTCCGCGGCGCTGTGGACGTATCTCTTCTTCACCGGGCCGATCGAGGGCATGATCTTTTCGGTGCTCTTCCTGATCGCGGGCATGGGCGCGTATTGGTTGTTCCTGCGATCGCGCGGCCCCGAGGCTCGCGTGGGACAGCACTGAAGGCGCCTTCCGTCCTCACCCTTTCAGTCCAGAACCAGCGCCGAGACCAGGCGTTCGGCGGTCTCCGCATCCGGCACCAGGGGGTTGCCGGCGAGCGCGCGGGTCGCGGTTCGGCGATCGCGGGTGAGGGCGGCCTCGACGGTGAGACGTTCGTAGGCCTTCACCTGTACCAGCAGATCGCGAGCCGCCTTCGGGACCGATCCTGAGTGCAGCGGGAGCGCGCCGTTGCCATTCACCACGCACGGCACCTCGATGACGTCGTCGTCCGCCAGGTCGGGCAGGTTGCCCCGGTTCTCGACGTTGAGCGGTATGACGGCGTTGCTGTTGAAGTGAATGCCGCGCACCGTGTTCAGCGCGATCTTGTCGTAGCCGGTGACCTCGCTCCAGAGGGACTTCGCCCGTGGGGCGGCACTGCCGGACTCGATCTGCATGTATCCGGCATCGCGGGCTGCAATGTAACGCTCGTAGACGTCCACGGGATCCCGTGAGGGAGACGCAAGATCTGCGAACAGCTGCCGGTTCAGATCCTCGATCACCCTGGCGCGGCTGACGCCGGTCCGCGCCACGTTCGCGTAGGCGTCGGCGGCCCGGTAGTAGTAGTAGACGTACTCGGTCGGTAGCAGGCGAAGATCCCGAAGGAAGTCCAGCGCGAACAGTGGCGTGCGGTAGATGCGCGCCAGGCGGTCCGGCTCCTCCCACAACCGGTGGATCTGCGGGATGCCCCGGTAGTACACCTCGCGGACCCAGCCGAGGTGGTTGAGGCCGAAGTAGTCCACGTACGACTCCGCGGACGGCACGTCCAGCGCGTGGCACACCTCTTCGAACAGTTCGGTGGGCGTATCGCAGATACCGATGACCCGTGCGCCCGTTGCGGTTCTGACCGCCTGGGTCACGATCCCCACGGGATTGGTGAAGTTGATGACCCAGGCCTGCGGTGCGTGCGCCTGGACCTCGCGGGCGTATGCGACGACATGGGGAACGGTACGCATCGCCTTTGCGAACCCGCCCGGACCGACGGTCTCCTGCCCGACGATACCGTGCGCCATCGCGGTGGCCTCGTCGTGGGCCCGGGCCGCGATGCCACCTGCGCGGATGCTGATGAAGACAAAATCCGCGCCGGCGATGGCGTCAGCCGAACGCGTCGCAGTGGTTATCGGGATGTTGCCGCACCGGCGGCGGGCAAGGTCCGCCATGACGGCGAGCCGCGCCCGATCAGGATCGAAGAGCCTGATCTCGCGGATCGGCAGATCCGAGCGGGTCAGGCCGTTGACGAGGAGCGGCGTGCGGGCGCCACCCGCACCGATGATTGCAAGTTTCATAGCATGTGGCGCGCCGGAAGACCATCCAGGCCGCCGGCCTTCGTTGTCGAGAGAGCGCCCATCCGGTTGCCGAGCCTTAACGCCGCCGCCAGTGGCTCGGCCCGCAGCGTCGCCGCGAGAAAGCCGCCCTTGAACGAGTCTCCGGCGCCGGTCGTATCAAGTGCCTTGACGCGAAGGGCAGGCGCCGCGACATCCACCGTCGTCGAGACACAGCGGCTGCCCTTGTCACCGAGCTTCACGACCACGAGGTCATCGAAGCGCCGCCAGGTGTTCAACGCCGTGGTCAATGTTCGCTTGCCGGAATAGAGCCGCGCCTCCTGCTCGTTGATGAACAGGATGTCGAGCGCCCGGAGCAGCGCTGGAAAGCCCCGATCGTCCAGGAGGTTCTCGTTCCAGCCGAAGTCCCACGACGTTGTCACGCCGCGGTTGCGCAGTCCCGCGACGGCCCGGGCCCACGAGCTGCAGTCTTTCGGAAAGAAGGCGAAATGCGCGTGCGTGGCC
>JACDBQ010000225.1 GCA_013694845.1 Acidobacteriota bacterium | reverse complement strand
GCGAGGTCGTCGGCATGAACACCGCCATCTACACGAGCCAGGCGCAGTCGTCGAACATCGGCATCGGTTTCGCGACGCCGATCAACACGTTGAAGGACCTGGTTCCACAGCTGCGGAACGGCAAGGTCTCCCGCGGGGTCATCGGCGTGTCGGTTGATCGCCGCTTCACGCCCGAGGCGGCGAAGGCACTCGGCGTATCCGATGGCCGTGGGGCGCTGCTCGCGTCGGTCAGCGCCGGCGGTCCGGCCGGCCGCGCCGGGCTGCAGCCTGGTGACGTGATCGTCGAGTTCAACGGCCGCCCGGTCGTCGACAACACCGAGCTGGTTTCGATGGTCGTGGCGACCAAGCCGGGCTCCACGGTGCCGCTCACTGTCGTGCGCGACAAGCAGCGGCGCACGCTGAATGTCACGGTCGACGAGCTGGATCTCGAGGTGGAAGCAGGTGGCCGGGCCGCCAGCGAGCGCGCCCCCGAAGCCGCGGAACGAACCGCGACTGGTTTCGGCATGACGATCGAACCGATCACTCCCGAGATCGCGCGCGAGACCGAGCTGCCACGAAATCGGGGGGGCGCGGTCATCGTGAGCGTCGAGCGCAACAGCCCCGCGTCCAACACCGGGCTGGCTCCCGGGGACATCATCCTGGAGGTCAACCGGCAGGCAGTCACGAACCCGAGCCAGGTGACGCGCGCACTCCAGGCCGCAGCCCCAGGCACGCCGGTGTTCATGCTGCTCTGGCGCGGGGGCCAGGAGCTCTTCGTGACGATGGCGAGGCGGTAATAGCTTCGAGCTTCCAGCTACCAGCTTCCAGCTCCTAGCTCCAACTGGCTGGAAGCCGGGAGCTGGAGGCTGGAAGCTGAAATGGCCGCCCTGCGAAGGGCGGCCATTTTTCTTGCCGTGCATCCGTCCCTCGCGCCATGATCTGCCGTACGGGCCTATGACTACGACGACTATCGAACGAGAGATCAAGCTCCCCTATTCATCAGCAGAAGAAGCGCGGGCGCTGGTGCTCGCCACCGGCGCGACTCCAATGCACGGGCGGCGGCTCCAGGGAGACGCGCTGCTCGACACGGACGACGAGCAGCTTCGCCGCCGACGGTGCATCCTCAGGGTTCGGACAGAGAACGGCAAGAGCCGGCTGACGTTCAAGGGGCCGGTGCAACCGTCCGACATGAAGGTTCGCGAAGAAGTCGAAACGGTCGTCGGGGACGGCGAGGTGCTGCTCAGGGTGCTCGAAGAGCTCGGATTGCACATCTGGTTCCGCTACGAAAAGTTTCGCGAGGAGTTCTGTCACGAAGACGTGATCGTCGCGGTGGATGAGACCCCGGTCGGCGTGTATGTGGAGATCGAAGGCAGCGAGCAGGGCATCACGCACATGGCGGAAGCGCTCGGAAAGACAACGTCGGACTACGTGCTCGACTCCTACCGGGGGCTGTTTCTCGCGAACCGCGAACGTCTCGGACTGCCCGGCGCGGACATGCTCTTCGAGCCCGCGCGGGGATGAGCCTTCCCCCGGCGCTGGTCCTGACGGCGGGCCTCGGCACCAGGCTGCGGCCGCTCACCTACGTCCGCGCGAAGGCCGCAGTTCCGGTCAACGGCGAGGCCCTGGCGCACCGCGTCGCGCGGTGGCTGGCTGGATACGGCTGTAGCGAACAGGTCTTCAACCTGCACCACCAGCCGTCCAGCGTGGCGGCATGCCTTGGCGATGGGGCAGACCTGGGCGTCCGCATCAGTTATTCATGGGAGCAGCCGGTGCTGGGCTCCGCGGGTGGACCGCGGCATGCGCTTCCTCTGCTCATCGACGGCGGGAGTCCCCGCTTCCTGATCGTGAACGGCGACACCCTCACCAATGTCGACCTCCACGCGGTGCTCGATCGGCACCAGCGATCCGGGGCCCTCGTGACGATGGCACTGATCGCCAACCCGGCGCCGGAGAAATACGGGGGAGTGACGGTAACGGCGGACGGTTTCGTGAGCGGGTTCACCAGGCGGAACGCTGCCACCCGGTCCCATCACTTCATCGGCGTACAAGTCGTTGAGGCCGTGGTCTTCGCCGCGCTGGAGGACGGCGTCCCTCATGAGTCGGTGGGAGCACTCTACCCCGAGCTGATGCGGCAGTCGCCGCACGCGGTCGCGGCGCACGTGAGCGACGCGTCGTTCAGGGACATCGGCACCCCGGGCGATTGCCTCGCCACGTCCCTCGCGCTCGCCTGCGACGAGGGTGATCGACTGGTGAGCGCCGGCGCCTGGGTTGCCCGGTCGGCCGTGGTGGAACGAACGGCGCTGTGGGATGATGTGCGGATCGACGGCGGCGCACGTCTCACGGAATGCATTGTCGCGGACGGTTGCCACATCGAGGGACATCTGCACCTCCGCCGGTGCGCCGTGGTCCCGGCGGAATCGCACGTCCCCGCGGACGACGAACGGATCGAGCACGGGTTGCTGATCCGCCCCTTGTGACGCACAGACCTTGAACATGCTCGACAAACGCCAGCCCGAAGGGGCGGAAGCACGCGAACGGATCGACGGCTACCTTCAGCGCAGCGGCCTGGCGGCGCGCGACCCGCGCGTCGTCCCCTTGACCGGAGACGCGTCCGATCGGCGGTATTTCCGCGTCCTCATGTCCGAGCCCCCGTCACTGGTGTTGTCGTTGTACTCGGGCCCCTTCGAATTCGACACCCTGCCGTTCGTCAATGTGGCGCGGTTGCTGTCGCAGATGCCGGTGCCGATTCCCGAGGTTCTCGGCCATGCGGACGATCTCGGCGTGCTGGCGCTGCAAGATCTCGGGGATGTCACCCTGCAGGCGCACCTCGGCGCGGCCACGCCGGCAGAACACGCCGCGCTGTATCGTCAATCGGTCGCCCTGATCGCCACGCTGCAGCGTCGTGGCGCAGAGTTGCAGTCGCCCGACTACCTGCCCTACGGCATCGCGTTCGACGTCGAAAAACTCACGTGGGAAATGGATTTCTTCATCAAGCACTTCCTGGAGGCCTATCGAGGGGTGGTGCTGTCCGATGCCGCGCGCGGCGCGCTGCGGAAAGAGTTCGGCGTGCTGGTACGGGCGCTGGCCGAGGAGCCACGCGTACTCTGTCATCGCGATTACCACAGCCGGAACCTCATGCTGCGCGACGAAGAGCTGTACATCATCGACTTCCAGGACGCGCGGATGGGTCCCGACACCTACGACATGGTGTCGTTGCTGAGAGATTCGTATGTCGACCTGGCCGAATCGACGGTCGAAGAGCTCATCGCCTATTTCCTGGCGATCAAAGGGCAGACCGGCGACGCCGACGAGTTCCGCCAGCGCTTCGATCTCATGGCGCTGCAGCGCAACCTCAAGGCCCTGGGCACATTCGGCTACCAGACGACCGCGCGCCGCAATCCCGTGTACATCCAGTACATTCCCCGCACGCTCCGCCACGTCCGGAACAACCTGGACGCGTTACCGCAGTACGAAGCCCTCGCCGACCTGCTCGCCGCCCATGTCGAGGAGTTCCGGTAAATCGAAGCGGAAGCCATACGCGATCGAGGTCGTGGATGCCCTCGGCAAACGGAAGCTCCCGACCGGCTATAATGAATGGTTCATTCACCCGCGATCAGTCATTCATAGACCATGCAGTTCGGGATTTCGACGCACTTGTACCACGACCAGCGGCTGAGCCGTGATCATCTGGCGCAGATCGCGGGCCACGGGTTCGAGTCCGTCGAGCTGTTCGCAACGCGCGCCCACTTCGACTACCGTGACGGGGCCGCAATCGATCACCTCGGCCAGTGGCTCAAAGAAACGGGCTTGGTCCTTCACTCGGTGCACACGCCAATCTGGGAGTGCTTCGGGGCGACCGAGGGGGAGACGTTTTCCACAGCCACGAGCGATGGTGCCAAGCGGCAGCGCGCGGTCCGTGAGGCTGAGGCTGCGATCCGGATCCTCGAGCGGATTCCCGCCCGATACGTCGTCGTGCACTTGGGGACGCCCGTGTCCAGGCCCGGCGGGAACGACCACAGCCGCGCGGCGGCCTCGCGGAGTGTCGAGGAGATCTGCAAGGCGGCGGAACCGCTCGGTGCTCGCGTCGCTCTCGAGATCCTCCCCAACGACCTGTCGTCCGCGACGGCACTGGTCACGATGCTGGAACGTGACTTCGACGGATCGAGCGTGGGCATCTGCATGGACTTCGGTCACGCGCACCTGATGGGCGACGTGGCCGATGCGACCGAGCTCGCGGCGGAACATCTCATCACGACCCATGTGCACGACAACCGTCGCCGGGAAGACGATCACCTCGTTCCCTACCAGGGCACGATCGACTGGGCGGCCGCGCTGGTCACGATGCTGAAGATCGGATACGAGGGCACGTACATGATGGAGGTTGCCAATACCGGCAGCCCCGCTGCGGTCCTCGCCGAGGCGCAACGCGCGCGTCTGCGGATCGAACGCGCGCTCGCAGACTGATGATCGCTTATATCGAAGACATCGCCGGGTCCGAAGGACAGCTGGTGACGATTCGCGGCTGGCTGCACAACCGTCGCTCGAGCGGGAAGATCCACTTCCTGACGGTGCGTGACGGCAGCGGCTTCATGCAGTGCGTGATGTCGAAGCAGGCGGTCGGCGACGAGCTGTTCACCCCTGCCGACCACCTGACGCAGGAGAGTGCCGTGATCGTACACGGCACCGTTCGAGCCGATTCGCGCGCTCCGGGTGGCTACGAGCTCGACGTCACTGGTCTCGAGATCGTCTCCGAAGCCCAGAACTATCCGATCACGCCCAAGGAACACGGCGTCGATTTCCTGATGGACCGGCGGCACCTCTGGATCCGCGCGCCGAGACAGCAGGCGATCCTGCGCATCCGGCACGAGGTCATCGATGCGGTGCGCGATTACTTCAACAGCCGCCGCTTCATCCTGGCCGACGCGCCCATCTTCACG
This sequence comes from Acidobacteriota bacterium, assembly GCA_013694845.1. Classification (GTDB taxonomy): domain Bacteria; phylum Acidobacteriota; class Vicinamibacteria; order Vicinamibacterales; family 2-12-FULL-66-21; genus JACDCA01. The sequence goes on along the minus strand of JACDBQ010000225.1, from coordinate 4,989 downwards.
CCTGCGGCGTGCGAGGGCACGACGACGCTTTTCCCGGTCCAGTACTTCGAGGACAACATCGCCTTCCTGACCCAGAGCGGGCAGCTGTACAACGAGGCCAATGCGATGGCGCTCGGCCGGGTGTACTGCTTCGGTCCGACGTTCCGGGCGGAAAAGTCGAAGACCCGCCGTCACCTCACCGAGTTCTGGATGGTCGAGCCTGAGGTCGCCTACGCGACGATCGACGACGTCATGCACCTGGCCGAGGGCCTCGTCGTCTCGGTTGTCGCGCGCGTGCTCGAGAAACGGCAGCAGGAGTTGAAGATCCTGGAACGAGATCAGTCGAAGCTGGCACGGGTGCAGGGCCCGTTCCCGCGCATTTCGTACGATGACGCGGTTGAGACGCTGAAGAAGAAAGGGCTGGTTTTCGAATGGGGCGGCGACTTCGGCGCCCCTGACGAGACCGCCTTGTCGGAAGAGCACGACCAGCCCATTTTCGTGCATGGCTTCCCGTCCGCCATCAAGGCGTTCTATATGAAGCCGCACCCGGGCCGCCCCGAGGTATCCCTGAGCGTCGACCTTCTCGCGCCAGAGGGTTATGGCGAGATCATCGGGGGCGGACAGCGGGTTGACGATCTCGAGCTGCTGGTGCAGCGCATCAAGGCACACGACCTGCCGCAGGAAGCCTTCGAGTGGTATCTCGACCTCCGGAGATTCGGCAGCGTGCCGCATGGTGGATTCGGAATGGGGATCGAGCGGGTCGTGACGTGGATCTGTGGCATCGACCACCTGCGCGAGGCCATCCCATATCCGCGGATGATCTACCGGATGTACCCCTGACATGCGGGCCATGCCATGGGGGCGCATGCGGGGCGGTTCACGAACGGTCCCTGCGGTAACGCCATGAAAATCGGTTTTCTATCGCTCGGGTGTCCGAAGAACCTGGTCGACGGCGAGGTCATGCTCGGGATCGCGCAGCACGCGGGCCATGAGCTCACCGCCGATGCGGCGAGCGCCGACGTGCTCGTGGTGAACACGTGTGCGTTCATCGACTCGGCCAAGCAGGAATCGATCGACGCGATTCTCGAGATGGCGCAGCTGAAACAGACGGGCAACTGCTCCCGCCTGGTCGTGACCGGCTGTCTCGCCGAACGCTACCGCGACGAGCTGCAGAGAGAGATCCCGGAAATCGATGCCGTGCTCGGTACCGGCGAAGTCGACCAGATCCTGGGCGCTCTCGGGGATCGGGATGTGGAACGAGGAATGCGGGATGCGGACGGCGGGGACGGGGATGCGGGACGAGGTGTGCGGGGTGCGGAGGGAGTGTCCGCGCTCCCGTTTTTCTCGAAAGCGTTCTCCACGCGGCAACCCGCAACCCGGACCCCGGATCCCGCACCCCGCATCCCGGCGCTCCCCACGTATCTCTACGATGCCGAGACTCCCCGTCTGCTGACGACGCCCCGACACTTCGCGTACGTGAAGGTTGCCGAAGGTTGTGATTACACCTGCGCCTTCTGCATCATTCCGACCCTCCGGGGTAAATTCCGAAGCCGCGGCGCGGACTCCATCCTCCGCGAAGCCCGGAACCTCGCAGAGCGCGGGGTCAAGGAACTGCTGCTCATCTCCCAGGACACCACGTTCTACGGCATCGACCAGGGTGAACGAGGCGCGCTGGCGCGCCTGCTGCGCGAACTGAACCGGATCGACGGGCTGGAGTGGATCCGGCTGCTCTACCTGTACCCGACGACGATCACTGACGACGTGCTCGCCGCGATGGCGGAATGTGAGAAGGTCTGCCGCTATGTCGATCTGCCGTTGCAGCACGCGTCGGCGGGCGTCCTCAAGCGGATGCGCCGTCCCGGGGACCGGCGCACCTACGACAAGCTCCTGGCTCGGATCCGCGCCACCGTCCCGGACGTGACGCTCCGCACGACCCTGATCGTCGGCTTTCCCGGGGAAACAGACGAAGAGTTCCGCGAGCTGGAGCAGTTCGTCGCCGATACCCGGTTCGATCACGTCGGTGTATTCACGTATTCGCACGAGGAAGGCACGCGCGCCTTTGCGCTGACCGACGATGTCCCGACGGCGATCAAGCGGCAGCGCCGCCATGCCCTCATGTCGCGGCAGAAGAGCCTCGTTGCCGCGGCGCAGAAGGCCCGGATCGGACGAGAGGTGGAGGTCCTCGTTGACGGCCCTTCAGCCGAGCACGAACTGGTCGTCGAAGGCCGGCTGAGGGGTCAGGCGCCTGACATCGATCCCGTGGTCTTCCTGACCGATTGCAACCCGGCCGAGTATCAGGCGGGAGACCTCATCCGCGCGCGCATCGTCGGAGCGCGCGGATACGACCTGATCGCCGCCCCCACTGGAGCCAGCGCGTAGCCAGTCGAGACGGCGAGCGAACCCGCATGTTATATTGGTTGGTGCCAGCTTCGAGGAAAGTCCCGAGTGGGCCCGTGCCCACTCTTCGCTTTTAAGGGCCCTTTTTCAGCCGAGCATGGCCAGAGACCACGAGAGGATCGGACGAATTCGTCAAGCCGCCGAACGCGTGGCCGGCAGTTACGGGCTCGAGATCTTCGACGTGCAGCTGCGCCGGGAATCGATCGGCAACGTTTTGCGGATCGTCATCGACCGTCCCGATCGCGGGGTCGTCGAGGCGCCCGAGGACGCTGTGGGGATCGAGGACTGTCAACGCGTCAGCCGGGATCTCAGTGCGATCCTGGACGTCGAGGAGGAGGAGCTCGGCGAGGCCTCGCTGGCGCAGCAATACACGCTCGAGGTGTCGTCGCCCGGCCTCGATCGCCGCCTGCGTCATGAGCCGGACTATCGGCGCTTCGCCGGGCGGCTGGCGAAAGTGGTGACCAGCGAACCGCTCGATGGTCAGTCGGCCTTCGCGGGCCGGCTGCGTGGAGTGGAACACGGGCACGTCGTGCTCGACGAAGGACGCAAGACGCACCGGGTGCCGCTCGCGCTCATCAAGCGGGCGCAGCTGGCGGTGGAATTTTAATGGCTATCAGCTTTCAGCTGTCAGCTCTCAGCAATGGCGCTGAAGCTGACGGCTGAGGGCTGATGGCTGAAAGCTGATAGCCAATGGCCACTGTAAATCCGTTGTTGCAGCAAATCGACGCGATCGCCAAAGAGAAGGGGGTCGAGCCGGACATCATCATCAGCGCCGTGCAGGACGCGCTCGAGGCGGCCGCCCGCAAGCGCTACAAGAGCGAAGCGCTGCGCGCGCGCTTCAACCAGGAGAGCGGCCAGCTGGAGCTCTATGCGGTCAAGCGGATCGTCGACGAGGTGACCGACGCCTCCACCCAGATCTCGCTGACCGAGGCGCAGGAGCTGTATGGCGACGAAGCCGAAGTCGACATGGAGATCGAGTTCCCGCGCCCGACGGAGGATCTCGGCCGCATCGCCGCGCAGACGGCCAAGCAGGTGATCTTTCAGAAGGTCCGCGAGGCGGAACGCGAGAACGTGTTCGCCGAGTACAGCGACCGGATCGGCGAGGTGCTCAACGGGATGGTGAAGCGCTTCGAGAACGGCGACATCATCATGGAGCTCGGTCGGGTCGAAGCCCAGCTCCCGCGCAAGGAGCAGTCCCGCGCAGAGAACTACAACGTCGGCGACCGCGTGCGCGCTGTCGTGCGTGGTGTGAACCGCAGCGCCAAGGGACCCCAGATTGTCCTGTCGCGCACCGATCCGGCGCTCCTGATCAAGCTGTTCGAGCAGGAAGTTCCCGAAATTTACGACGGCACCGTCATGATTCGCGGGGCGGTCCGTGAAGCCGGCGATCGCGCGAAGGTCGCCGTCTACTCGCGAGAACGCGACGTGGATCCGGTTGGCGCCTGCGTCGGCATGAAGGGCACGCGCGTGCAATCGATCATCCGTGAGCTTCGCGGCGAGAAAATCGACATCGTCGAATGGTCGGAAGACCCGATCCTCTTCGTGACCAACGCGATCAGCCCCGCAAAGGTGCAGCGCGTGTCGATCGTCGACGAGGCCGAGAAGGTCATGGAAGTGATCGTCGAAGACAGGCAGCTGTCGCTGGCCATCGGCAAGAAGGGGCAGAACGTGCGCCTCGCCGCCAAGCTGACCGGCTGGAAGATCGACATCAAGAGCGAGGAAGACAAACGCCGCGAAGTCGAGGCGCAGTTCGGGCAGCTTGAGATCGGCACCGAAGACGGTGCGGCCCCGCCGGCCGCCGAAGGTGATCAACCCGCAGGCGAGGGCGCCTCGGGCCTCAGTGACGTCGACCAGCCGGCGGCTGAACAGGAAACGGGGTCAGTGTCGGCTGAAGCCGTCCCGGTCGCCGAAACCGCCGACGAAACCCCCGCCGCAGAGGGCAGCCGTCCCCCGGCCGCCGCTGACGAAGAAGTCTCGAATACGTAAGGAACTTACTCACTTAATGGCAACAGTCCGGATCTACAGAGTCGCGGAGCTGCTCAACACCACGAGCCAGGAAGTCATCGCACTGCTGAAGCGCGATCATGGCATCGAGGTCAGGAGCGCATCCAGCACGATCGAGGAAGTCGTTGCGCGGGAGTTCGTCTCGCGGATGGCACGGCAGCGAGGGTTGACGGTCCCGTCGAACACCTCGTTCGCTGACACACCCGCACCGCCGAAGGGCAAAAAGCCGATGCACGGCAGGGCTCCGGAGCCGGTCAAGCCGGCGGCGCCGGCACTGCCGCCGCCGCGCCTCGTGAAGTCCGCCAAGCCGATCATGGCCCCCGTCGAGGCGGGTGAGCCAATGTACGCGCCGGAAGCGGCCCTGATCTCGCCATCTCCGCCGCCCGAGCACTTCGTCGAGGCCGAGCCGTTTGCCGACGAGGTCCTGGCACCCGCTGCCGTTTCCAGTCCGGTCGAGCCCGTGGCCCCTTCGCCGCCAGTCGAGGAACCGGCAATCGCGGCCAAGGCGTCAGAGCCGGAGCCGGTCGAAGCGCCGTTACCGGCGCCTACGCCGCCTGCAGCGCCCGCAGCACCGGTGCCTGCGCCCCGGGCCGTCACGCCGCCACCTGC
>JACDBQ010000224.1 GCA_013694845.1 Acidobacteriota bacterium | reverse complement strand
ATCGAAGCTCATGCGCTTGTCACGTTCAGCGACCATGCCCGGCATGTCTTCACCGTCGCGGTTGAAGCTCCACTGCAGACGTGGCGGCCCGTACGGAAGCGGATCGGGCTGGTGATCGCGCATACCCATCATCCACGTGTGCCATGTCTTTCCGTAGCTGTTGATCTTGCCTTTGAGCGCTTCCTTTTCCGCGACATCCAGCTGCATCCGAGGTGGCTAATGAGACGATCATGTGGCCGTACAGCGTCCGCCGGGGGGTTGACGCCCCAGGCGGGGCACCTGCGGGTTCGCCATCGTCAATCCGGCGAACGGCGCTACATACCTCATCGACCGACCCTGCGCCGGGAATTCCAGACGCTTCCGCTGAAAGTCGCCGCCGAGCGCGCCGGCCCTGTCGAATAGCGTGGACGGCCGTCCTTCGGTTCCTCCACCCCAGCGGCTCTGTTGAATGGCCACTCCCGGTCGCCACCAGATCACGGCCCGTGACGGGGCGGGACGTCCAGCGAGGGTCGAAATCACTGTTCGCTCGGTGGGCCGAGCGGCGCGGTCGCACCGCGTAACGAGCGCCCGGTTCCACGCGCGGAGCGCGCGGCGCCCGGCACGGATAGAATGGCGCGTGCTCCGACCCGATTACAGCATCCCCAAGGTGATCGCGGCGTCTGCGGTCGGAACGATGATCGAGTGGTACGACTTCTACATCTTCGGAAGTCTTGCCACCGTCATCTCTCCGCTCTTTTATCCGAAGGGAAATGACACGCTCGCCTTGATCGCCTACCTCTCCACCTTCGCCGTGGGGTTCGTCGTGCGTCCGTTCGGCGCGCTTTTTTTTGGCCGTATCGGCGACATCGTGGGTCGCAAGTACGCCTTTCTGGTGACGCTGCTGATCATGGGCGGTGCGACGGCTCTCATCGGGGTGCTCCCGACGTATGCGACGATCGGGGTCGCAGCGCCGATCATTCTGCTGGTCATCCGCGTTCTCCAGGGTCTTGCGCTCGGAGGGGAGTACGGCGGGGCGGCCGTCTACGTGGCGGAGCACGTGCCGGACAGCAGCCGGGGGTTCTATACCAGCTTCATTCAGATCACCGCGACACTGGGCCTGTTTGTCTCGCTCGCCGTCATCCTCGGCGTGCAGAACACGATGAGCGAGGCAGCGTTCCGTGAGTGGGGATGGCGCGTGCCGTTCCTGATCTCGATCGGGCTGGTGCTCATCTCTCTGTATATCCGCCTGAAGATGCAAGAGTCCCCCATCTTCACGCACATCAAGACCGCGGGTATGACGTCGGCCCGGCCCTTGAAGGAAGCCTTCACCCAATGGGCCAACCTGAAGCTGGTACTCGTCTCACTCTTCGGCGCGACGGCGGGGCAAGGTGTCGTGTGGTACACCGGGCAGTTCTACGCCCTCTTCTACCTTCAGACGATTCTCAATGTTCACGACACGTCGGCCAACTACATCGTTGCGACGGCCCTGCTGCTCGGGATGCCGTTTTTCGTCGTGTTCGGATCGCTATCCGATCGTATTGGCCGCAAGAAGATCATGATGGCTGGGTGCCTGCTGGCCGCGGTGAGTTACCTGCCCATCTATCGCGGCATGCAGGCGGTGGCCGGTTCGGAAGTCGTGACGGCGATCTCCCAGCGAAACGCAGTGACGGGAGCCATCGGGCTCACGCCCATGCGCTCGACCGATGGGGTGCTGCAACCGGCCGCGGAGGTGCTGCCCTACACGAGTCTGAACGCGTTGATGCGGGACCCGATCGCATGGAAGCTGATCTTCTTCATCTTCGTCCAGCTCATCTTCGTGACGATGGTCTACGGCCCGATCGCGGCGTACCTGGTCGAGGCGTTCCCGGCAAGGATCCGATATACGGCATTGTCGCTGCCGTATCACATCGGCAACGGCGTGTTCGGAGGGCTGTTGCCTTTAATCGGCCTGTATGTCGTGTCGGCGACCGGGAACATCTACGCCGGCCTCTATTATCCGATTGCCGTAGCGTCCATCACGTTCGTCGTGGGTTCCCTGCTCCTCAAGGAAACGCGCGACGTCAAGATTTGGGACGAGCTGCACTAACCACCATCGCCGGGTGGGACGCCTCTCGCACCTGGACCGCGCCAACTGCCGGCCCCGCGGTGCTCGCTCTCACGGTCGTCCCGTACAATCCGGCAGCTCCGTCCGGTTGTTATCGTTGCACGCGTCCGCTCGCGTCCCCCGCGGCAAGTGCGTCCACCTCCGAGACCGAGACCCGGTTGAAGTCCCCCGGAATACTGTGCTTGAGCGCGCTTGCCGCTACGGCGAAGCGCAGCGACGCCTCGGGTGTCCTGCCTTCGAGCAAGCCGTAGATCAACCCCGCTGCGAAGCTGTCGCCACCACCGAGACGGTCGACGACCGTGATCTCGTATTGCTGGCTTCTGTAGAACTGGCCGCCTGCAGAGTTGAAGAGCACCGCGCTCCAGCCGTTCTCGCTGGCCGACCGGCTCTCCCGCAGGGTGATGGCGACTTGCGCGATGTCGAACTCCTCATGGACTCGCTCGGCGACCGCTCGGTAGCTCTCCACATCCAGAGCGCCTCGCGTGACGTCCGCGCCGGGCACTTCGAGCCCGAGCACCGACTGGATGTCTTCCTCGTTCGCGATGACCACGTCCACGTGCTCCATCAGCGGCCGCATGACAGCCTGGGCCTCGGCAGTCGACCAGAGTTTTTTCCGGTAATTCAGATCCATGCTGACGCGTGCGCCCGCGGTGCGCGCAGCCTCGAGCGCTTCGCGCGTGCAGGCGGCAGCCTTGAGGCCGAGCGCGGGGGTGATACCGGTGCAGTGGAACCAGGCCGCGCCCTTGAACACCTCCGCCCACGCGACTGACCCCGGCTCCATCTCGCTGATCGCCGATCGCGCCCGATCGTAGATGACGGTCGATGCACGCTGGCTCGCGCCCACCTCCGTGTAGTAGACGCCCACACGCTCGCCGCCGCGTACTATGAATTGCGTCAGGACGCCTTCCGCCTGGAGCGCGCGGACCGCCGCCGTGCCGATCTCGTGGGCCGGCAGACATGTGACGTAATAGCTCTCGACGCCGAAGTTCGCGAGGCTGACCGCCACGTTGGCCTCACCGCCGCCGAAAGTCGCCCGAAGCACCGGGGACTGCAGGAAGCGCTCGTGGCCGGGAGGGCTGAGCCGCAGCATCAACTCGCCGAAGGTGACCGTTTTCGCCATGGGTCTCAGCGTCAGAGCGCCACGCGCGCCGCGCGGACGTTCGAGATGAGCAGGCGGGCCGCATCTTCGATCCGCCGGAAGTCGCCGGCCGCCACAGCTTTGGCGTCCACGAGCGAGGAGCCGATCCCCACCGCCACCGCACCCGCTTTGATCCAGTCGCCGGCGTTCTCGGGAGTCACACCCCCCGTGGGCATCAACCTCATGTCCGGCAGCGGCGCGAGGACATCCTTGATATAGCCGGGACCGAGGCTCGTGGCGGGAAACACCTTGACGATATCGGCGCCGAGCTGCCAGGCGCGCAGGATCTCCGTCGGCGAGAAGCAGCCGGGCATCGCGGGCACGTCGCGCTCGTGACAGGCCCGGATGGTGTCAGGATCGAACGTGGGCGCCACGATGAACCGCGCGCCGGCATCGATCAGTCGACGAGCCGTGTCCGCGTCGAGCACAGTGCCCGCGCCGAGAACCACCCCGTCGGGCAGCGCCCTCGAGACAGCCCGGATCACCTCGATGGCCCCCGGCACAGTCATCGTGATCTCCAGCACGCGCACGCCCCCGGCGGCGAGCGTCTCGACGACGGCCGATACTTTGGCCGCCTCCTTGATCCGGATCACAGCGACGACGCCGGCGTCCTCGACCGCTCGGACGATCGATGTCCGCCCCGCCGCCCGTTCAGACGCCGTGGTCTCTGAAAGATCCGTGGTGGTATCAGTCACAGCTGGAAGAAACTTTATAAGAGTTCATATCGACCGTCGCCCACGGGTGAAGCCTCAGTATCGCCCGTAAATTTCCAGCGCCTTCAGCATCGACTTCTCCCGCTTGATGATTTCCACCATCTTCGACTCCCTGTCGTTGTACAGCGCGAGCAGCGCGAGCACCTTCTCCGCCGCGTTGTGCGGCACCACGACGACGCCGTCGGCATCGCCGACGATGTAATCGTCGGGGTTGACCATGACGTCGGCGCACATCACTGGCGTCTGCTTCGAGACGCTCACCATCCGTCCGACGGAGGTCGCCGGGCTGATCCGCCGCGCGAACGCGCGGTGGCCCATCCGGCGCAGCTCCGTCACGTCGCGCACCGCACCGTCGATCACCGTGCCTTCGAGCCCGCGCACCTGCGCCGTGGTGGCCATCAGGTTGCCGATAGCCGCAATCTCGAGCCCGCCCTCCATGACGTAGACGAGCACGCTGCCGGCCGGCGCCTCGTCCAGGACCTGCAGCAGGTGATTGGGGTACGTGCGGCTGTCGTTTTTCAGGACGGGGCGGAGCTTCGCGGTCCACGCGCGGCCGACGATCTTGCCCTCCATGATGGGTTTCATGTCGGCCGCCATCCAGCCGCGCGCGCCCGTCGCCTCTTCTACGGCATCGGCCACGTTCCCGGTGCTGTTCTCCGGTCTCTTGAGTGCGGCAATGATCTGCTCCGGGGTCATGGGCCGCCCCTGCGGCGCTGCCGTGGGCGCAGACGCCTGCGTTGGGCTGGGTGTCTGTGGCGCGGTCGCGGGCGCCTTGACGCCACCCGGAGCGGCTCCGGCGATCAACACGACCAGGGAAACAGCAACAATAAGGCGAGCGAGCATCAGCGTTCTCCTCTTGGGGCGTTAGAGCTCCGGACCGACAACGGGAGGCGCAGTCCGTCGGCGCTCGATGCATCATACGCGCGGCGTGCGCGCGCCCCAAAGAGCGAGAGGCCGAGCCATCTGCTATACAATGCGCGACTGATACCC
>JACDBQ010000158.1 GCA_013694845.1 Acidobacteriota bacterium | reverse complement strand
CGCCACGCCTGCACACCAGTCACCACCGGCATCGTGGCCATGAGCGAGAGCGAGATGGCCGCGACCACATAGCGGATGTCGGCCGCGCTGTTCCGGAGGGCGCGTAACGCGAGCGCGGCCAGCAGTCCGACGAGCGCCCCCTGCCAGACGAAGTGGAGGAGCGTCCAGCCGATCGCCTGGACCGCCGGTTGCCGCAGCACGCTGTCAATCGCGGTCATCACGCACCTCCCGGCCGTCGCGGCCGTCGATCAAGTTCCGGATCTGCGTCAACTCATCCGCCGAGGCGCGCTTCGTCGCCAGGGCCTGCATGACCAGCTTGGATGCCGAGCCACCAAAGGCCCGGTCCGCGAGGTCGCGCACGAGCTGACGCTGGGTCTGCGCCTCGGTCAAGCGCGGATGATAGATGTGGGTGCGATCCGTCTCGTCACGGCGGACCAGTCCCTTTTCGGTCATGATCTGCAGCATTTTGAGCGCGGTCGTATAGGCCGTCGGGCGCACGCGCGTGAGGGTTTCGTGCACCTGCCGCACCGTGCTGGCGCCGCGATCCCACAACACTCGGAGAATGGTGAGCTCAGTGTCGGTCGGGCGGGGAGTAGAAGGTTTCGACATCGGCCACCACTATCTACGAAGGCATTCGTATTGTCAACGAAGACCTTCGTAGCCACCTCTGGCCCACGGTTCAACCGGCGCCTGGGTCGTGAACCAAGCCACGGTTCAACACGGTTCAACACAGCGCTGGGCGTCACTCAGGGCCACGGTGCAACACGGTCTAACACGGTCTAACATGACGCCGGGCGTCACTCAGGGCCAAGGTGCAACACCTGTCAAGTGGCTTTGAACCGCGGCCCTAACCCGTGTTGCACCGTGGCCGAACCCCGTGTCGAAACTTGCCACGGTGTTCAACGCACACACCACCACGGGTCAACACGGCGCAACACGGCTTGGGGTTGTCATCGTGCCACGGTCCGCACCTGCCACGATTCACACGCTGAGGCAATCTCCGCTCGCACACCTCCATGCCCAAAGGCCTCAGACCTCTGAAGTCGTTTCACCGTCCTCAGCCGGGAACCTGACCCGTGTTGGCCCATGGCCTCTACCCTGTCAAACCGGCTTTGAACTGCGGCCCCGACCCGTGTTGACCCGTGTTGAACCGTGGCCGCCAACCCGCTGTTGAACCGTGTCGCACTGTTCAACACGGTTCAACACAGCGGACGTCGGGGGGAGCCACGGCGCTATGGGTGGAATCTTCAGTCACGGGCAGGGTCGGCTCGTCGTGGCAGGGTCCAAGACGGTCCTCATTAGACAGATTTGACGAGGCCCGAGAGCTAGCCGTGTTGCGCCGTGGCTGGCCCTGCCGGGAGTGCGGCTTGACCATGGAGCGGGATCGCCGGCGGGGGAGCGCGGCGGTTCTGGAAGCGGCGGCGAATTGTCGATCCACCCCGTGGCCGGAACGGCGGCTATAATTCTGATTTTGGCCCGCTCTCAAAGGAGTTCCTGTGGAATCCGGTACGTACGCTCTGTTCGAGACGTCTGAAGGTCCGTTTACGATCCGTCTGTTCGAAAAGGAAGCGCCCAAGACCGTGGCCAATTTCGTCGGACTGGCCGAAGGCACCAAGGAATGGAAGGACCCGTCCACCGGCCAGAAAGGGACCGGTCCTTATTACAACGGCGTCGTGTTCCACCGGGTGATCACCGGGTTCATGATCCAGGGGGGTGACCGGCTCGGCACGGGGACCGGCGGACCGGGCTACAACTTCGGCGACGAATTCCATCCCTCGCTGCGTCACAGCCGCGCCGGTATTCTCTCGATGGCAAACGCCGGTCCGAACACCAACGGCAGCCAGTTCTTCGTCACGCTGGGCCCGACGCCGCACCTCGATAACCGCCACTCAGTCTTCGGCGAAGTCGTCGAAGGCATGGATGTCGTCCAGCGAATCGGCTCGGTGCCAACGGCCCGTGGCGACCGCCCCGTCAAGCCGGTCGTGATCAACCAGGTCACGATCAACCGCGTCGCCTGATGACTGACGACCGGCAGTCGCTCGATTCGCTGCTGCCGCTCATGTATCAGGAACTGCGACGTCTCGCGGCGAGCTATCTGCGCCGGGAGAGGCCGGGGCAGACGCTGCAGCCGACGGCCCTCGTGAACGAGGCCTACCTGCGGCTGCTGAAGGATCGGCCCGACCGCTGGCAGAACCGCGCACATTTCTGCGCCATCGCGGCCCACTCGATGCGGCAGATCCTGATCGAGCGGGCGCGCGCGCGTGGCGCCCAGAAGCGCGGCGGGGCTCGCGCGCGCGTGACGCTCGACGAAGCACTCGTCGCCGGCGGTGACCGGTCGATCGACCTGGTGGCCCTGGACGAGGCGCTCGAACGCCTGGCGAAGCTCGACCCGGATCAGGCGCGCCTGGTCGAACTTCGGTTTTTCGGCGGGCTGACGGTCGAAGAGACGGCCGACGCGATGGACATCTCTCCCGCGACCGTCAAGCGCCACTGGACGATCGCCCGCGCGTGGCTCGCACGCGAGTTGGAAGGACTCGCCCCGCAGTGACGCCGGAGCGCTGGCAGCAGGTCAACGATCTGTTCCACGCGACTCTCGACCGGCCCGCCCCTGAACGCCGCGTATTTCTTCAGCAGGCTGCCGGCCAGGACCTCGAGCTCCTCCGGGAAGTCGACACCCTGCTGGCCGCCCATGGATCGTCGGACGGCTTCCTCGAAACCCCGGCCTGGGGAGTCGCGCCCGAACTGATGTTCGACCGACAGGAGACCACCCTTGCCGGACGAACGATCGGTTCCTACCGCGTGCTCGACGAGATCGGCCGCGGTGGAATGGGGGTCGTCTATGCCGCCGAAGACACGCGCCTCGGCCGCCAGGTGGCGCTCAAGGCGCTCCCGCCGGATTACCTGAGCGAACAGGCGGGCCGCGAACGATTGCGACGGGAAGCCCGCGCCGCGGCCTCCCTGACCCACCCGGGCATCGCCACCGTCTATGCGCTCGAAGACATCGATGGCGAGCTCTACATCACCTCCGAGCTGGTACGCGGGCGGACGCTGCGCAACGAATTGGCGGATGGTCCCCTGCCGCCGGATCGCCTGCAAGCCACCCTGCTCGACATTGCCGACGCGCTCGCCGCGGCCCACGCGCAGGGCATCGTCCATCGCGATCTCAAGCCGGAGAACATCATGCGTGCCGCCAATGGCCACGTGAAGATCCTGGACTTCGGGCTTGCGCGCTCCATCGAACCGGGCGAGCGGCCAACCATGACCCAGCTGACCAAAGCAGGTACGGCTGTCGGGACGCCGGGGTATATGGCCCCCGAGCAACTGTCCGGAGGACCGGTGGACGCGCGGTCCGACGTCTTTGCTTTCGGAGTCCTCGCCGCCGAGCTCGCGACGGGCGAACATCCGTTCGGACCCGATTCAGCCGCCATGCTTCGGCGCATGACCCAGCTGATGGAGGGGAAGGCACTCTCGACCGCCGGGGCCTGGAGCGCACCGCACCTCGAACACGTGGCCCGTCGGTGCATGCGGGCCGAACCGGCGGAACGCTATCGGTCGGGCATCGAGCTGCTGGCTGCGCTACGCGACGCGCCTGGGGTGGTGACGCCGATTCAGCGGGCATCACCGCACGCCGCGCTCTGGTGGTGGCAGTTTCACCAGGGGGCCATCGCACTGGCGCTGGCCGCGATGCCTGCAACCGCGTGGGCGATCCGGCCGATGATCGGCGCGCCCGCTGGCTCGCGCATCTTCTTCGTCGCCCTGGTGCTCGCAACGATCTCGATCACCGCGCGGATGAATCTGCTCTTCACGTCGAGGGTTCATCCGGCCAGCCTCGGACACCAGCGCTCACTGGTCTTTCCGTGGGTGGCCTGGGCCGACGCAGCGCTGGCCGTCACGATGATCGTCGCCGCGCTGGCACTCAACGACCGCGACGCGGCCGCGGGCCTCCTGATTGCGCTGTCGACTGTGATCCTGGCCTCGATCATCCTGATCGAACCGGCGACAACGCGCGCCGCAGGGATCGACTCAGCGAACCGGGGCCCGCTCGACAGCCGTCGCGTCGGTTGACCGCATCGCGAGCACCGGTAACGCCAGCGTGAAGGTGGCCCCGCATCCTTCCCCGTCGCTGAGACGTCGAACGCCGCCTCCCCTGCGACCGCGCGCGTCCAGGCGGTGCTGACGCGTTCGAGATCGGCCGGATGGATGATGTTCCGCCAGCCGTCCCCGTGAAT
>JACDBQ010000152.1 GCA_013694845.1 Acidobacteriota bacterium | reverse complement strand
GTCCACACCCGCCCGCCGATAATCCGCAATCCTTCTCTCGGTTGTTATAAAGCCAGTCCCTCGCCCGTCATACCCATCAAGGAAGGTGAAGCCCAGACTTCGGCCGGCGCGGGCCCGTCCATGAGTGCGGATTTCCGCGAACTGTTCGACAGCCTCGCGCCGGCCCTGCTGCGCTATCTCCGGCGGCTGACCGGCTCCAGAGGTGACGCGGAGGAAATCCTCCAGGACACGTTCCTGAAGCTGCACGTGCAATTAGCCGGCGGTGGCGATCTCAATAATGTACGCGCCTGGCTGTTCCGGGTCGCCACCAATGAAGCGCGGGACCTGGAACGGGCCCGACGGATCCGCGCCCGCGACGACGGGGCGGCACCGGTCGCCACGGTCATCGACTTCGATGCACGGCTGGTGCGGCAGCAGGTGACGCGGCAGGCCCTGCGGCGACTCCCTCGACGCATGCGGCAGGTGCTGCTGCTCTGGTCGGAAGGCTTCTCGTATCGGGAGATGGCGGACATCACCGGGATCGAACCGGGTTACGTCGGTGTGCTGCTTCAGCGGGCGCGCGCGGGATTCAAAAAAGAATATGAACACGCCACCGGGATCGACGGGGGAAGGAAGCGCGATGGGCTGCGCTGATCTGATCATGCTGCAGCGGTTGCTCGACGATGAGCTCGACGAGGCGCAGGCCGAGATCGTGGCGCATCACGTGCAATCGTGTCCGCAATGCGGCGCGTTCACCCGCGAGCTGCTTGGCCTCCGGTCGTTCGTGCAATATCAGCTTGGCGTTGAGGACGAGGACGAGGACGCCTCTTCGCGGACGACGCTCGGAGTGGTGGCGCGTCGACTCCCGGCGCCGCAGGTCGCCGTCCGAAGCGCTGCCTGGTGGCGGCGGACGTGGCTGGCGACCGCCGCTGTCGCCCTCCTCGCGCTGCTGGTTCCGCTGGTGTTCGGTCCGAGCGCGCGGGCCTCGGCCGAGGGCATTCTCCAGGAAGTCGTCGCCCGCGAGCGGATCTGGGCTTATCAGCCGAACCGGGTCCTCCACTGGCAGGTGGACACCGTCTCACACGGCGTCAAGGGGATGGCAGACGGGGAATGGCGAACGCTGTTCTGGCAGAAGAACGAGTCGTCGACGTTCGCGCAGATCAGCCGCCGATCCGACCCCCAGGGTCGCACTGAACAGGCGTACTGGAGGCTCGCCGACGGGAGCACGATCAGCTATCGCGCAAAGGCGGGGAGCGTCATCGAGATCCTCCCGTCAACCGCGAGTGCGCAGGCGGCGCTCTCGACACTCACTCCCGAGCTCAGGACGGCGCTCGAATCGTACGTCGCGCGCCGCGAGACCATGCGGAGCCTGTACGCGAACAGTCGCCGCGAAGCCGACTGGCTGCAGCGACCGTCGGTCGGGACGAGCGGCGAAACGGTCACGTTCCGCCGCGGCCTGCTCGACCAGTGGGGCGAGGTGCACCACATCCAGATCGCGAAGGGACCTTCTGCCAACAGCGCGGAAATCGCCCGGTCGGTGCATGAATACGACGTCGAGCGATCCACCTACCGCCTGCTGCGGCTCAAGAGCACGATCAGCTATGTGGACGGAACCGTCGGCGTGCACGACTCCCGGTGGACGGTCTTCCGCGACATATCGGCAGCCGAATTCGACCAACAGACACCTCGGGATCTGCTCGACAGCGGCATGCCGGTCGTCCGGCTGACGCCGCTCGATGTCGCGCGCCAGCGGCTCCAGGAGCTGAATCGCGAGCGCACAAGGACGAATTGAGTCAGTTGGGAGCTGAAGAATGAGCATCAGGACTATTTCGATCGCCCTCGCCATTACGGTGGCCGTCGTCATCGTTCCGTCGGCTCGAAGCCAGTCGGCGGCCGGCACTCAACCACCGTCACCGGACAAGCCCGCGGCGTCCGCCGCCAAGCCGGCGGCCACTCCCCCGCCTGCCGTCGGCTTCTCGCGCCACAAGATGACCGCAGGCGACGTCACTGGCGACGGCATCGCCGAAACCATCCTCTACGACAGCGACTCGAAAGCGCTGCGAGTGATCTCGTACAGCGGTCCGGCGCCGCTGCAGACGATGGGCATCTTCGTGAAAGACGTGCCGAGCGCGATGACAACCGCGGACCTGGACGGCGACGGCAGAGCCGAGCTGATCGTCGGCGACGGCTACGGCGGTTACAACCCCAAAGAGGGACCGCAGACCGACGTCACGATCAAGATCTACAAGCCGCGGGCGAACACCGACTGGACGCCGGTCGAAATCTACCGGAAACCGACCGAGCGTTCGGAGGTCACGTCGCTGCAGGTGAAGGATCTGGACGGCGACGGCAAGCAGGAGATCCTGTTTGCGTACTTCGCCTCCAAGTACACCGTCGATCTGCGGGTGGCGAAGCGCGATGGCGCAGCCTGGAGGATCACGGATCTGCCGACCATCCGCATGGGCTCCAGCGTGGACGCGGGCGACGTGCTGCACAACGGCAAGTCGATGATCGTGGTGGGCCGGAGTTATGGCGATCCAGCCAAGCCGACCGAGACATCGGCGATCGGCGATGCGTTCGTGCTCGATGGCGACAAGCGGATCCCACTACCGGTAACGCGCGGCGTCTCGTCGGTGGCGATCGGCGATCTCGACGGCAAGCCGGGCGACGAGATCGTGGTCGCCGACGGCTGGCACGCCAACTACGGCAAGCTGGCGCGCTGCCGGATCGCGGTCATCTCGCGGCAGGGCAATGACTGGAAGTACGACCTGATCGAGGATCTCGATGGCCACATCCGGTTCGAGCAACTCGACCTCGTCGATCTCAACGCCGACGGCCAGCTCGAGATCGTCGGCCGCGCGTCACGCAATGGCGCACTGGGCGGGTCGGTCCGCATCTACGAGCGCACCGGCGCTGGCTGGCGTGGGATGACCGCCGCCGAGCTCGCTCAGACCTACGCTTCCGGTGACTTCGACGGCGACAAGAAGAACGAGCTGGTGTTCGGCGGTCAGCCGCCGCTGCCCTTCTCGGTCGCCTCGCAGGGCCCAAGGTGGGATGACAGCCTCGGCGAGGCGCTCGAACCACGCGAGGTCGACCCGAAGTCGCTCGTCGACAAACCGGCGCCGCCACTGAAGGCGACCGAGTGGATGGGCGTCGCGCCGCATGCGCTGGCGGCGCTCAAGGGCAAAGTGGTGATGCTCGACTTCTGGGCGACGTGGTGCAAGCCCTGCATCGAGATGTATCCCGAGATGCGCGAGTGGGTGAAGGAGTTCGGCCCGCAGGACTTCGTCGTGCTGGGTCTCACCAATCACTCGCGGCAGACGTCGGCGCAGGTCAAGAGATTCCACGATCGGCAGAAGCTGCCGTGGGCCGTGGGCATCGACCCCAAAAACGGCACCCATATCGATTACGGCGTGTCGCCGATTCCCCATACCTTCCTGATCGACCGTCAGGGCATCGTCCGCCTGGAACACCGAGGCGGCGGCGACCTGACGAAGATCAAGGCCAAGCTGAAAGAGCTTCTCGCTGAGAAGCCGGCGGGATCGAAGTAGAAATTCTGCATGTCACAGGAGGACGTATGACGGTTCGGTTTCCTGCCGCGGTCGTGTTGGCCGCGCTGGCGATGACATCACCCGGGGGCGCACAAAATATCGCCGACCGGTCACAGGAGAAACCGGCCCCGCCGACGGCGGCCCAGGCCAAGAAGGTCAGGCCGTACCCGACACCCGGTGTAACGCGCTATACCATGACAGCCGGCGATCTCACCGGCGACGGCATCGCCGAGTCGATTGTTTACGACAGCGACTCGGAGGGGATCCGGATCACGAACTACTCGGGGAAAGCGCCGATCCAGTCGATGAGCATCTACGTCGACGATATCCCGTTGCAGATGGCGGTGGCCGATCTCGAGGGTGACGGCAGGGGCGAGTTGATCGTGGGAGCAGGGCTCGGCGGCTATAACCCCAAGGACGGGCCGCAGACGAACGTTTCGATCAGGATTTACAAGCCCGCGTCGAAGGGTGACTGGAAGCCGGTCGAAATCTACCGCAAGGCGACTGAACGGCCTGACGTGACCTCCCTGGAGGTAAAGGACCTCGACGGCGACGGCAAGCCCGAGATCCTGTTCGCGTACTTCGCCTCCAAATACATGTCCGAGATACGCGTGGCGACACGAGAGGGAACCGGCTGGAAGATCACCGAGCTCCCGACCGTGCGGATGGGCGCGGCCGTTGACGCAGGCGACGTGCTGCAGAACGGCAGATCGATGGTCGTCGTGGGACGCATGTATGGCGACCCGGCGAAGCCGGAAGACAAAACGCCGACCGGCGGTGCGTTCGTCATCGACGGCGAC
>JACDBQ010000837.1 GCA_013694845.1 Acidobacteriota bacterium | reverse complement strand
CGGTTCCTATTCCTACTGCGATGTCTACCGATTCCGGGGTGACAAGATCGCGGAAACTGAAAGCCCTCGTCATCAGGACCGATCGACTGGCGGTCCAGGTCGACCCGGCCCGATCGATGGACCGCATCGAAACGGCACGGTGACGACCAACGTAGGCAGATGGATCCCCTTCGGTAAACGTAATATCTACAGGGACGCAGAAGAGGAGTCAGGCACATGGCAAATCCGTTCGTCCACGTTGAGCTGAGCACGACCGATCCGGAGAAGGCCAAGGCCTTCTACGGCAAGCTGTTTTCCTGGAAGATGGAAGACACGCCGATGGAAGGCTTCACCTACACCATGATCCAGCCGGGGGAGGGCACCGGCGGAGGATTGATGAAGCAGATGATGCCCGGCGCACCCTCCGCCTGGCTGCCCTACGTGATCGTGGACGACGTCAAGGCCTCGACTGAGAAAGCGACGTCGCTCGGCGGCAGCGTTCTGAAAGACGTCAGCGAGATCCCCGGCATGGGCTCATTCAGCATCATCACGGATCCGACCGGGGCGGTGCTGGGTCTCTGGCAGACGGCGTAACGGGTCCGTTCCGGCTTCGCCTCGATCCCTCGCAGGACGGCGGCGAGATCATGAACGGGGGAATGTCACAGTACCGGCGGCGACGATCGATGTCGTCCAGCGGCGACGTGTCGTATCTCTTTGGTTGTCAGAAAGTATCTTTTTGATTGTCAGAAAATAAGAGCCGCAGCGCGCGGATAATTACGCGTTTCTTACCAGATCAGCACCAGTCGCTTATGACTGCGGCGGTCGTGGCCGCTAGTCTGAGGCCCTGATTCAAAGGGGCTTCATGCAGACCAGACATTTCGCGGCCATCCTCGTCGCGTCCATCACGGTACTCACATCGAAGAACGCGGCCCAGCAGCGGCGCCGGCCGGAGCGCGCGCGGCACCGATTGCGGTCCCGGTCCCGGAGGTGCTCGCCAACGACAATCGTACAGCCGCCGGGACGCTGATCGACGGCGTGCTGTCGCTCGAGCTCCGAGCCGAGGCAGGGGTGTGGCGACCCGCGGGTCAATCGGGACCGGCGATCAGGATCGTCGCCTTCGGCGAAGGCGCGGCGTCCCTGTCCGCGCCAGCACCGCTCGTCCGTGTGGCCGAGGGCACCGAGATCGCCGTGAGGGTCGGTCACAGCGCGTTTCGACGACGCGTGGTGGTCGCTGGTTGATCGGCTGCAGGGGCCCCCGGGACCGGATCCCGGGTACACCAAGAACGTCCGCGCGATCGACCCGTGGATCGGTCAGCCGGGCCGGATCGATTACTGGTTCCACACCAGGGGCAGTCAGAGCGTCGTGCCGACCGAGATCACCGTTCTCGAGACGCAACGGTCCGAGCACCACGCTGTCGTGATGTGGGTGCGCGTCGAATAGTGACCGGCTGGGGCTCGACGTTCGCGTCCGCTCTGCGAGCCGCGCTCCGCCAGGCGCCGAAAGTGATCCTGGTTCGGCGAGATGCGCGACCGCGAGACCATCGACTTCGCCCTAACGGCAGCCGAAACAGGCCACCTGGTGTTCTCGACGCTCCACACCATCGATGCCTCCAGGACCGTCGACCGCATCGTCGGCACGTTCGAAGCCGGCGACCAGCAGACGATCCGCACTCGTCTCGCGTCCCCGTTCCGCTATTTCATTTCGCAGCGCCTCGTGCCAAAGAAGAGCGGCGGCCGCTGGCCCTTCGCGAGGTGCTGAAGTCGACGATGCGGACCCGGGAGTACATCGAAAAAGGGGACGGCGAAGGCAAATCGCTTCCCGATGCGATGCGAGACGGCGAACTCGATGGGATGCAGTACTTCGACGGAGAGCTCGAGAAGCTGGTGCGAGCCGACGTCATCTTCACCAGGACTGCGTACCTCTACGCCACCAACGCCGGCAATCTCCGGGTTCAGCTTGCGGACGTCGACGACGAGCGAGATTCGATCTACATCCGGTAGACGGCGTCCGGCGAATGAACATCCCGCCTGGGAGCCCCGCGCCCCGGATCCCGCACCCCGCGTCCCGCATCAACGCGGTATTCGTACCAGCAGCGGCTCAGCGGTCATCGCCACGAACGCCGTACCAGCGGCCCTCGTGGCGTCCAGCGGTCTTGGTTTGCTCTTTCCGCGGCCGCTTTGCGTGTCAGCCTGGGGCGCAGCCTCGATCGTGATCGTGCGGGTGTTGACCATGGCGCGGCTGCCGGTCTCGGCGTGCTCCACGATCGAAAACGCCAAGCTGACCGCCCTAAGCGGCTTCCGAGCGGAAGCGCGCGCGACCTCCACCGCCCGGGCAGTGGTTACGGAATTGGTCTCGACATGACGAACACGAATAGGCGCGAAGCGTCGACTCCGCGTCTGCAGGCAGAGTGACGACGCTGAGGATTACAGCTCGTAGACGAGGAACTGTCCCGAGAGCTCGGCGTTCGTGGCGGGCTTGGTCAGGGCCGGAAAATGTCCGAACGCCTCGACGAAGCGGGGGTTCGCGACGAAACACGCGGCGCGCCAGCCCCGGAAGCGACCGAGCGCGCGTCCCATGTCCGCGTAGAGATCGAGCAGCTTCTCTTCCCCCTGCTCTCCACCGATGCGGACACCGTAGGGCGGATTGAAACAGAGGACACCGGGCTTCATATTCGCGGCGCCCGGCAGCATGCCGGCGACGAAATGGGGCGTCAGGCCGCGCACGTCTTTCTGGCCGATGACAATCGAGTCCTCGTGCGGCGCCCCCGTCAGTCCAGCAGCGCGAAGGTTGCCGACCATTGCGGGGATGGTCTCCCCATCGACATCGAGCGCCAGTATCCGCGGCACGGTGCCTGGAAAAAGATCCGGCGTCTCGCCGGCCAGCCCCTCGAAAGCCGCCAGGTGCCGGAACGGAAGATCCGCGGGGCGCCGGATGGCGGCGCCCACCGCGAGCCCTGCAGCTTCGATCGGAATCGTGCCGCTGCCAGCCATCGGATCGACCAGCGGCTCCGACCGGGCGTCCCATCGTGACAGCATGATCAACTGCGCCGCCATGGTCTCTCTCAGTGGCGCGGGACCCGCGGCGACTCGTGCCCCTCGTCGAT
>JACDBQ010000121.1 GCA_013694845.1 Acidobacteriota bacterium | reverse complement strand
TGTGGAGCCGATACACTTGCGGCAACGAGCCTCGAACCCAGCGCGCGATCGTCGGAGCGCGGACGAACGGCCCGAACAACTCGCGTACGAGCCTCCGTGAAAGCGCAACCGTGGTGAGCACTGGCGTCGCGGCGTACGCCGGATAGATCTCGTAGCGCTCATCGACGTGATCGTGACCTCGGATCATGTGTGTCACCGGCCTGCCCAGTGTCACGGCCAACGCGCAGAACGCGGCAAAGTCCTCGTACCCGAACTGGCTCCCGCGTGAGTTCCTGTTAGGAAGCTTTTTTCTCGCGCGAGGATGGGCGCGAGTCCAGACAAAATCGGTAAGGCATCGAGGATCGTTCCAATCGTTCGTTTCGGCGAGATACTCGTGTAGATCGGTCAGTGGAAAGCCACCGTGGGTGGCAAGCAGGCCGTCAGGAAAAAACAGTGCGCGCGGTGCGTTCGCGACCAGTCTCACTGCGAGCTTTCCTGCTCGAACGATCCATTCATGCGCCAGGTTCTCGTTCAGGAAGTCGGAGAAGTCCGATGGAGAGACGGTTGCCGTGAACTGCGCGCCGTTATATCCAAGAGCTTCGTCGTGATTGCCGGCAAGCAAGCAGACCGACTGCGAACGCTCGACGATCAACTCGAAGACGCGCAACAGAGTTTCCAGGCCGTAGCCGCCGTCATCAAAGAGGTCACCAAGCAGGACGATCCGCGCGGCCTCGCCGTTCTCGCGCTCGGACTCACGGCCGATCAGCGCAAGTGCCGCGTCGAGTGCAAGGAGATCACCGTGGATGTCCCCGATGAACCAGAGCGGCTCGTCGGAAACGCCGGCCAGCCTCACTGCACGATCAGCGCTGGAGTTTCGCTGGTCGTCGAACAGCATTCGGGCACCGCTCTCGGAGTCCAGCCAAGCCTCCAGTTGCTCGACTGTGCCTCGCATCCGCGCACGCAGGCCACCGGGTCCGAGTGACGCAGCGATCCGCTCCCAATCCAGATCGTAAACGTCGATGACGGGCAAAATTGCCGGCGGCGGAGGAGTGGCGGTCGCTGTCTCCGGCGCGAGCTCCTGCGGTTCGGTATCGACCTGGTCGGTGTCGACGTGGCCAGTGTCCGCGCGGGATTCCGTCTCGGCGGTTGCCAACGGCGCGTCCGACTGCGCCTGGTCCGCCGCGGGAGGTGGGCCGGTTCCTTCGTTAACCGACACGTGCCGTCAGGGGAAGCTTGCTGATTCCCTTGGTGCCGCGTCCAGCCGCGAGAACGTCGCCGTCGCTCAGGGGTCGGGGTGTCGTCAGCGGAGCTCCATTGATGAGGGTCTCATTCACAGTTCCTGGCACTGGCGTGACGATCCATTGTCCGTCCGGCCGCCGCTCGACCGTGCACTGCGTATCGTCCCAGAACTCGGCATCGGCGCCAAAGCGGCGAAGCACCGCCTTGCCTATCTTGGTGCGTATGCCGATCTGCAGGGACTCGCCAGATGAAGTCACAAGGCGAATCTTGTCCGACGTGAGCATCGATCCCGCGGCGGCACCCGGCCGTGTTTGAGAGCGAGGTTTGCCGGCGTCGATAGATGGGACCGCCGCGGGGGCCGCCGCAGCGGCTGTGTCGACCGCGATGGTGCCTTGTTTCGGAGCCCGGCCGCTGAGAGCCGCCCGAATCGACGGCGCTGCCGGTCTCGCTGTCGGATCGGGAGAAAGGCATCGGTGAAGAATTGCGCTGACCTCGGCGTTGTCTGCCGGCGCTGGCATCCTTCCGAGCAACGCCATCGGCTTGATGTCATGCGCTCGCGCGCGGCGCGCATATTCGGCTTGATCCTCATGCCAGTACGGGTGCACTCCGATCAGCAGTTCGTACAGGATCAATCCGCACGTGAAGATGTCCGACGCCAGTGTGGGCACGCCCCCCCGTGACATGTGCTCCGGCGATCGGTAGTTGTCGGTTCCGACATACCCTTGATAGCCATGCCACGGGGCCTTGCGATCGGCGAGCACCGAAAAATCCGTGTCGATCAGCTTGAGCTGGTAACCTGAACCAAGCGAGGGATCCTTGATCAGAAAGGCGTTGGCGGGCTTGAGGTCCGCATGAATGATCTTCGACTCGTGCAGCGCGGCGATCCCCGCCATGAGGACCTTGGCCCAGGTGACGTGCCTCGCCCATACGGCGGGGTCCCGGGTCGACGCCACCTTCGTGCGCCGGTGTATCTCCCGCTCTTCTTCCAGCATGTGGTCCAGGTCGCGGCCGTTGGCCACGAGCTCGTAGGCCGCGAAATATGTCCGGCCGCCCCATGTTTCCTCGAAGGCGTCGATCAGCCGAACCGCATAGTGGGCGGCCTTTCCGTTTCGGATTCTGCTCGAGAGCTCCTGCTGGTAGTCCACGAAGTGGGGATACCAGACGACCGCAGGCGAAGGCGATTTGTACTGCTTGAGGAAAATCTTCGTCCCGTCCGGCGCTTCCGCACCGTAGGAAATCGCCATCATTCCCGGGCCGAAGACCTTCGTGACTCGGTATCCGCGGATCGTGTCTCCGACCCTGAGCTTCTTCGCCATTGCGCGTTCCGGTCGCCCGTCGGTCTCAGAGCGCGACGGTTTCGGCCGACCGCGACACGCTGGCGGCCAGTTGTTTCAGAGTGGTGCGGAAGTTGGCCGGGTCAGCGGTGAACTTCTGCAGGGCTTCCTGGGCGTTGAGCCCTTCGTACTCCACAACTTCCCACTCGCTCTTGTCGACCTGGCTGAGCCGATCGTACCCTTCGAAGTTCGGCGCGAAAAGGCTGAGAATGATCCGGTTGGCCATCACGACGTTGGCCACGTCCTGCAGTGCGCCGCCCTTTGCTTCCGGGATGCTCATCGTTTCCTTGAAGGAGGCATCGGTGAAGACCACGACCACACGCGCGGCTTCGCTTCGGTACCGCCATTTACTGGCGTCCTCGGACTGCGAACCTTTGGGAGACGCTTCCATCGTCGCCACCTTATAGAGCGCGTCCAGAAGGGACTCCGGTTCGTCGCCACCACCGTTGGCTTGAAGGCCCGCAAGCTGCGCTTTGAGGGCCACGGTGTCACGGACAAAAGGATGATCCTCGAGCCACTCCAGCCCTTCCGAGTGCGCGGCTTCGATGTCGCGATAGCCGACCACCTTCCCACGCCAATCGCGCACCGGAGCGGCGTTGTTGGCGTCACCCGAGCTGAGCGAGTCCACGAAGGCCTCGATGTTCTTGCGCAGCGCATCGATGATCGGCGCCATGCTGCCGCTGACGTCGATGAGGAACACGACGTCGGCCACGCCCTTGGTTTTCGCCCGCGTCTGTGGCGCAGCGGTCGGTGGAGCGGGATCGGATTGCCCCGTCGAGCCAGGGGCGATGGGCTCTTGAACCGTGGCAGGAGCGCCGTCATCGACGACGACAGCTGGCCCGCTCTGACCATCCGCGGCGGACGGAGAAGGAACAGCCGTGTCACCAGGGGAGGGAGGCAACTCGGTTTGGGAAGGGTCGGTCGATTCTGTTGGCATCTGTCGCTCCGAAAAGATCGTTTGCTGAATTTTTGGCGCGCCGCTAGTTTATGCAATCCGGCAGCCTACCGGCCTGCTGAGGTCCCGCTCTCGCGTTCAGACCGGATGCTGACGTAGCCTCCGCACACCGCCGCGACGAGCCGGCGGCGGACAGGTGGGGTTGGCATCTATTGGCGCCGAAAACCTGCCGCTGCAGGAGGTCTGACCGAACCCCCAAGCGGCGCGGACGCAACTCGCGTTGCCACCGCCGCCTCAGCGGAGCCCGCACCGAACCGCCCTTCCTGTCTCCATGAGTTGTCGCGCCGATTCACGATCGGGTTGAAGGCTGCTGACGGACGCCGCTAACGGCAACTACTAACTCCCGCCCGGTCAGGGACTTCCACGTCCGGCGCCGGTACTTCAAACGCAGGCAGCACCCTTGCCATGACTGGTCGCGGCTGCCGTATCGGTTTTCATCAATGCGGCCCGACCTCACGCTGAGACGTTTGCCGGCGGCAGCCACTTTTCACTCACAACGTGGAGGACAGCATGAATCGTATGTGGATTGCTCTGGGTGCGTTCGTGATCATCGGGATGCTCGGTGTGTCGCCGGCGGCGGCGCAGGGTAAGGCCGGCAAGCCCGCGAAACAGGCGGCGACCGCCGCGGGACCGGTCAACCTCAATACCGCGTCGCAGGCGCAGCTCGAGACGCTGCCTGGCATCGGCGCCGCTGCGGCCAAGCGGATTATCGAATACCGGGACAAGAATGGCGGTTTCAAGAAAGCCGAGGAGCTGATGAACGTCAAAGGCATCGGCGAGAAGAGCTTCCTCAAACTGAAGCCGCTCATCGTCGTCTCCTCGCCCGCGGCAGAGAAGGCTCCGGCCCGGTAACGTGACGCCCGGCCTCGTCGCACCGGGGCCGGGCAGCACGCTGCAGGAGGGCGTCATGAGAAGAACGAATCTGGCCGGGTGCGATGGCTACTCCTTCATCGAGCTGATCTTTGCGCTGGCGGTGGTGGCCACGCTTGCCGGGATCGCTGTGCCCATAGCCTCGGGAACGATCGACGACATTCGTGCGTCCGGGGCGGCCCGGCATGTGGCGGCGAGGATCGCCGCAAGCAGACTCGAAGCCGTGCGGCGCTCGGCGAGCGTCGCGCTTCGTTTCGACCGGGTGGGCTCGGACTACGCGTTCACCCCCGTGCTCGATGGCAATGGCGACGGCGTGCGCGCGGCGGACGTGGCCGGCGGCATCGACCGTCTTCTCGCGCGCACCGAGCGTCTTGGCGATCAATTCGCCAACACTTCGTTCGGGCTCCGGCCAGGTCTACCGGACCTTGATGGAGCTATGGGGACGTCCGATGGCGTTCACATCGGATCTTCATCGTTTCTAAGCGTCTCGCCGAACGGCAGTTCGACCGGCGGGACGCTCTATGTGCAGGGACGACGCAGCCAGTACGCCGTGCGCGTCCTTGGCGCAACGGGACGCGTTCGTCTGTTCTGGTTTGACCCAGGAGCACGGCGGTGGATCACAAGATGATCGTGAATCTGCGGTGCACCTTCAAAGCCGAGTCGTGGTCCTGGCGTGTCCACTGCAATCACGCCCGGGCGGCGGCCAGGGCCTGATCGATGTCGGTGAGGATGTCCTCGATTGCCTCGATGCCAACACAGAGACGGATCATGTCGGACGTGACCCCTGCGCCTTTCAATTCGGCGTCGGTCAATTGTCGGTGCGTGGTCGAAGCGGGATGAGCCGCGAGGGACTTGGCGTCACCGATATTCACGAGTCGCTTGAATATCTGCAGTGCGTCGTAGAACTTCACGCCGGCGTCGAACCCGCCCTTGATGCCGAAGGTCAACAGGGCCGAAGGACGGCCCTTGGTGTACTTCTGAGCGAGCTGATAGTAGGGCGAGGATTTCAAGCCGGGATAGTTCACCCACGCGACCGCGGGATGCTGCTCGAGATGGTGGGCCACCGTCATCGCGTTCGCGACGTGACGTTCCATCCTCAACGACAGCGTTTCGATGCCTTGCAGGAAGAGAAACGCATTGAACGGGCTCAGGGCCGAGCCGGTGTTGCGAAGCGGCACGGTCCGAGCGCGGCCAATGTATGCGGCTGGACCCAGGGCCTCCGTGTAGACGACACCGTGATACGCCGGTTCGGGGTTGTTGAGCATGGGAAAGCGGGCCTTGTGCTCCGCCCAGGGAAACTTTCCCGAATCGATGATGATGCCGCCAATCGATGTGCCGTGTCCGCCCATGTACTTGGTCAGCGCATGGACCACGATGTCGGCCCCGAACTCGATCGGCTTCATCAGCACGGGCGTGGGGACCGTGTTATCCACGATGACGGGCACCCCGTGCCGGTGCGCCATCGCCGTAATTGCCTCGAGGTCCGGGATGTTGCCGGCCGGGTTGCCGATGCTTTCGCAGAACACCGCCGCCGTCTTGCCATCGATCAGAGCCTCGAGCGCCGACGTGCTGTCGTCCTTGGCGAATCGGACCTCGATGCCCAGGCTGGGGAGCGTGTGGGCAAACAGCGTGTAGGTGCCTCCATAAAGCGAAGGTACGGAGACTACGTTGTTGCCGGCCTTGGCAATCGTCAGAACGGAGTAGGTCACCGCAGCCATCCCCGAACTGAGGGCCAGGCCTGCGACGCCACCTTCGAGGGCCGCGACGCGCTGTTCGAGCACGTCGTTCGTCGGGTTCATGATGCGGGTGTAGATGTTGCCCGGCACCACCAGGTTGAAGAGATCCGCACCGTGTTGGGCGTCGTCGAACTCATACGCGACGGTTTGATAAATAGGCACCGCCACCGATTTCGTCGTCGGGTCCGTGGTATACCCCGCGTGTATTGCCAGCGTTTCATCCTTCATTTGTTGTCTTCGCTCCGTTGAGAGAACCGAGTTCGTGCCTTACCTGCGTCAGACCGTTCAGCGGTCTGCGAGGATCGATGCCGTTCTTGAAAGGAATGTGACGGTCAGGATTCGTCAGTTGGCAGACCAGGCCCAGCCAATTGTCAAAGATCTTGCGGGCCGCATCCGCCCAGGTGTTGGTGAGAAATGGTAGAACCTTCGCTTCCGGGAAGCTCGGCATGACTGCATGGGCAGTGTGTGCGCTCTCCAGGTATCGGTTGATCGACGCTGCTGCAGCGTCAGGAAGATAGTGCTCGGGAAACGGAGGCAGGTCACGTTCACCATTGAAGTGTCGCATGACCTCCCGCCGGTATTCCTTCAGCAGGCTGTTGGCATCGTATTCAGGGTGGCCTTGAAAATAGACCCGGCGGAACTGGTCGTCGCTGACCGCCGCGTGCACGCCCGCTTCGGCGCTCTCGATCAGGATGCTGAAACCCGCTTCCACGAATTGCTCGCGCGTAATCGTGTTGTAGCGCGAGTGCGGCACATCGACGTGAGCGTTGAGGCCGTGGACGAGAGGATGCTGAGGCGCGATCACCCGATGACTGTACACGCCCCACTGTTTTCGCGGCAGTGGGCTGCGGTTGATGCGATGCAGGTATCTCATCAGCGCGTGAGTCGCAAGGCACGAGCAAAGCACCGACGTGACGTGCTCGCTCGCCCAGCCGATGACTTCGGTCAGGGGTTGATAGAACGGCTCCAGGTCGAGGCGTGGATTCGCCACGTTCGCCCCGGTGACAATCAGCGCATCGAGGCCCTCGGCATGGATCGAGGCAATGTCTTCGTAGTGCTCAGCGATATAGGCCTGGGTAGACGTGCCGCGGGTCAGGCCCTCGACCGTGAAGCAATGCACGTACAACTGGGCCGGTTGGGTGGAGCGTCCGACCAGGCGCATGAACTGCCGCTCGGTGACCTGGAACGCCGCGTCGGGCATCATGTTGAGGAGGCCAACGTGCACGGCGCGAGTGTGCTGCCGTCGGGCCTCCTCCAGCGTGAGGACAGTCTGCCCCTCACCACGGAGATCGCGGAATGTTGGCAGTGATGAATGCTCGACTAAAGGCATGTCGACGAGAGCTGGCGACTGAGGCGGATCCCATTCGCACGCAGCGATGTCACGAATGGGGAGTCTTGAACAATGATGACACGAGTCGTCGCAAAGATCGCGGTAGCCGCCGCAGCCGACCGTAGATCTTCAGCATCGACCCCGCGCCCGCCACCATCGCGCACCACAGGCATCGAAGTATCCACCCGACCGAACTAGAACGATCGTGAAGTTCAGCGTCATAATCCTCTATGCGCCAGTCCAACGTTCACCTGTCTCTCACGATCCTGTTGGCCTGTCTGGTCGGCTGCGCCTCGAATCTTCGGGTCGCCTCGCTTCAGCTCGGTCGCTCGTTGAATGCGGACAGCACGGTCGCCAGCCACACCACCCGCTTCGCGCCGGAGGAGACCGTATATGTGTCCGTGATCACCGCCGGGGTCGGCTCCGGCACGGTGGGCGTGCGCTGGATGTATGCCGGAAGGCTCATGGGCGAGCCGACGAAAACGGTGAGGGGGGCCGCGGCAACGGAATTCCACCTTCAGAGTGCCGGGGGCTTTCCCCTGGGCGACTACACCGTCGAGGCCTTTCTCGATGGCCAATCCGTCGGCACCAAATCTTTTCGAGTGGACAATCAGCGCTGAGTGATTACTTCAAGAGGGACAAGAATGGCCCGCACTGGTCGCAATGAAACCTGTCCGTGCGGCAGCGGCAAGAAGTTCAAGCACTGCTGCGCCTCGAAGAAGAACACCTGGTCGTCACGCATCATCCTTTTGATCATCGCCGGGACGGTCCTGCTCGCGGTCCTTGCTGCGGTGTCGTACTCGCGTCAAGGCGCCGGTTCGGGGCGCGTCTGGTCAGTCGAGCACGGTCACTACCACGACGCCTCGGGACGCGAGGCGCCACGTTGATGGCCCAACGAGATAGGGCACGGTCCAGATCGAGCCCGATCGGTGGGGAGAGTGGTAGCCGGCTGGATCGGTGGCGGGCGGCGCTCACCGGCTCGCGCGTCCGTTCAGGCAGGTGTCGAAGGACGGCAGCGGCGGTAGCGGCCGGTGGGGGATAGGTGCGCGACTCGACGTTCATGACACTGGCGATCGTCCTTCTCGCCACGACGGCTACTCAGGCTCAGTGGAAGCCGCCCTCCACGATCCCGAAGGCCGACCTGGTCGCCACGTCGAAACGGGTCCTGGCGCGTCCCGCCATGCCGCTCAACGTCCGTGAAGACATTTTCCGCATTCAGGCGCTCGGGATGGACTGGGACGTTGGCGCGGCCGTGTACGAGCCGAAGGATACGTCCCGGATCGCTGTCGGGCCGGACGGCCGCCGCATCGGCGTGTTCATTCTCCATGGCGGCTATGGCGACCACCGCGACAAAGACGATATGTCCCGCCTGCTCGCCGAAGAATTCGGCTACAAGGTGGTCAGCATGAGTTACCCGGGCCGCCTGTACCTGCACCACCCGAGCCGCGACTGGCCGGGGCTGCCGCTCGAGGCGGACGGCCGCGTCCGCATGCCGATCTGGAACAAGGACGTCCCTATCACCGACGATCAGTACACGGTCGTAGAAGACACTTCTCAGGCGAAGCGGTACGGCAAGATGACCCTGGCGTGCGCGAATGAAGGGACGGAATTTTACGACCGGATGGCGGCCTGGCCGGTGGCACTCGAAGAAGGAGGGAAGGACTTGATGCGTCGTCACTTCCCCGAGACCGAGTACTCGGTCTACGTCCACGGCCACTCCACCGGGGGCCCGTCCGCGTTCATCCTCTCGCAACGCGTCGCGAATGTCGACGGAGTGCTCGCGATCGAGAATACGCCTTTCGGCTACATCTATCAGAAGATGATCAAGAACGATCTTGGCGGCACTCCTTTCAACTGCCTCCGGATCCTGACCTAGCACGCGACCGCGCGCTACGCCGGCCCCGAGGCGCTGGCGCTCGAAGGACCGCAGCCGCTCATGCGGCTCCCCAGCCTCATGGACGAGGTCATGGAGAAATGGAAGAAGGCCTCGACCGCTCCATATTTCAAAGCCGAATACATCGTCCATCACAACGGCGTGGCGTCGCTACAGGCCGCGGCCAAGGCGACTTCGGCGCGCCTGAAGCTCGGACCAGCGGCGCGCGAGAGGACGATGGCGCAGTACGTCGGATATACGCGCGAGCTGTCCGGGCCTGGCGTCAAGCCCGTGCCCACCCTACTGTTTACGCTGACCAAGAACAGCCATGACCATACACCGAAGGTTTACGAAGAGATCGTGCTGCCTGCGTTCCGGGCGATAAGCCGGCGCCCAGGACTGACCTGGTCAAGCTCAGTGCCGGCGTGCACGGCTACACGACGGCGGAGGCGCATTGCCCATGGGCGTGTTGCCCGCGGTTGCCCAGATGTGGGATGACGCAATCAAGGCCGGGTACTTCAAGCCGGAGCGGGCGCCGGGATCGCGCTATTGATCGGGCCGGCCTCGATCCGGCACGCAAGGAACCGCCCGGGCGGAGAAAATCGTGCAGCAGCAGCCCTCGTGAAGACAGGCGAAGAGGACGCACTTTCATCGGTCCGGCGGGCCTAAGCATCCACCGTATCGCCGTTCTTGCACTCCCTCGCCATCACCTCATTCGCGGACGCGGATCGTCGCGTCCACGCGGAACGACAGGTAATTGCAGTTGCTTGCCGATCAGCGGCGAGTTCGTGCGGTGCACCGCCTCCCGCGCGCCGTCTGACTGGTCCACCCCCAGGTACGGTCACGCACATTGAGGACGAGGATGATCGGGGAGGACCGCCTCCCGTTCAGGCCGCATCGATGCGCACTCGACTAGATGGCCTTCCGGCTGCCAAGGCAACCACCAACCTGAGTTGCGTCCCTAATCGCGTCATCGAGGGTTGTCACGCAGCACGCCTCTTCGAGCAGGGCTTCCACGCCCGCACGGTGGTCGGCAGTCGCAACCCTCGTTCTACCAGCTATTTCCAGTGACACTGCGCGTTGCGCTCACGCGGGCAGCGGCCTTGCGGTGGCTATGGCGTCAGCCGTCGTGAATAGCGGCCCGAACAATTACTCGGGGCTTCCGGTTCCCCAATCACTGACGTCTGGACGGCCTGACCCTACGACGGGCCGCGCGACGGCCGGTTCAAGTTTCTCGGCTTTTTGACCCAGGAGCACGCAGTGGATCACGAGTTGAAGGATCGTCGGCTGGAGGGGCGTTTCGTGCCACCGACGCGCGGGCACGTGCGCGCGACCCTGCGTCCCGGGTGCGGGATCGTGCTGGTCGATGTCAGCGAATCGGGGGCCCTGATCGAGGCCCCTCGTCCGCTTCGTCCCGGCGCCCGCGTCCACTTGCAGGTCGTGACGACGACCCGGCGGTTCGCGATGGCGGCCAATGTGTTGCGCTGCGTCGTGTGGTCGCTCGATTCGGAGGACGGCGCGATGTACCGGGGGGCTCTGCGATTCGACCAGCGCGTGGACTGGGGTTGGGCAGAGGCGACCCGGCGCGTGCAGGTGGTGCCCGAGCACACGGGACCCAAGGGGACGCGTGAAGGGAAGCGTATACCCGGCGCCACCGACGAGCGAGTCGTGCACCGTGCGTGATCCGCGGAATGTCCCACAATTCGGCCCACCACTCCATGGCATCCCCCTTGGGTCTGTGCTCCCGCGAGGTCGGACAGGAGGAGCGATGGCCGTGATGGATGGTCTCCCGGATCCCGATGCCCCGGCGACCACGTTGCTCGCAGCCGTGACGAGCGGGTTGTCGGTGGCGCGGGAGCCGCGGCTGCTGCGGGCCCGGTTCGAAGAGGAGCTGCGCATGCTGGTGCATGCCCGGTCGATCTGCGTGCGGGATTGCCCGCCAGACGCACCGCCGCGTCCCGACGTGGTGAGCTTCGACGTGCCGTCCGCGCCGTGGGGGACGCCGGCGTGGCTCGAGGCGATCTTCGATCCGGCGCAGCGGGTCGACGACTGGCAGCGGCGCACCCTGTCGGTCGGGGCCCATGTCGCCTGCCTCCTGGTCCAGATCGAGTACGCAAGTGGACGATGGGGCCGTCCGCGGAAAGGGGATGGCGCGGCGCCGCTGATAGGGTCGGGGGCGCCCATCCGAGCGGTCCGCGAGCGGATCGAGCGAGTGGCGGCGACGGATTTCACGGTACTCATTGAGGGCGAGTCGGGGACTGGGAAAGAGCTGGTGGCGCGCCAGATCCACGAGCTGGGGCGGCGACGCAAGGGCCCGTTCGTCGCCATCAACTGTGCCGCCATCGTGGAGTCGCTGATCGAGGCGGAGTTGTTCGGGATCGAGGACCGCACCGCCACCGGCGTGCGCGGCAGGCGCGGCAAGTTCGAATCGGCGCACGAGGGCACGCTGTTTCTCGACGAAGTCTCAGACCTGTCGCCGGCAGCCCAGGCGAAATTGCTCCGCGCGATCCAGGACCTCACCGTCGAGCGCGTCGGAGGCGGCACCGCACGCCGGGTCGATACCCGCATCATCGTGGCCACCAATCGCCCTCTGTCAAGCATGGTCGAGCAGGGGAAGTTCCGGCTGGACCTGTTCTATCGGCTGAACGGCATTGATGTGCAGGTGCCACCGTTGCGACAACGCAGGGAAGACATTATGGAGCTCGCCAGGTATTTCCTTGACCGATACCGCACCGTGCGTCCGCTGAGTGTCTCGATCGGTGCGGCCGACGCGTTGCTCGCCTACGACTGGCCGGGTAACGTCCGCGAGCTCGAGCGCGTGATCGAACGGGCCGTTGCCCTGAACTCGTCGAACTCCGTGGAACTCGAGGACCTCCCGCCAGCGCTCCTTGGGGGATACGGGGACGTGCTGCTGCCGTCGGTCCGCGCCAACGAGTCGATGCGCGCCTGGGGCAGCCGATATGCGCGGCTGGTGCTCGAGCGATGCGCGAACAACAAGCGCCGCGCCTGCCGCGAGCTCGGTATCTCGTACCACACCTTGCAAGGCTATTTGAAGTTCCGCCCCGACAAGCCACGCCGCGGACGTCTGAAGGCGTGAGGGTGATGCTCGCCGGGCGCCTCCGGCAAGTCAGTTCGGCGAGGCAGCCGGCCGCGTGGTGTGGCCGTGAGGACGCACGCCGCACGCGAAGCCTGCCGATCGGCAACCGATCGTGTGGGCGCGTTCGGAGGACCCATGGGAAAAAGAAAGACAGGATGCGCGTGGCCAGTGTGCCTGCTCGCGATCGCGGTGCACGGGGCGGCGCCGGCGGTGCTCGCCGCGGAGCCGCCGACTGACACGGCGTGTGTCGTATGGACCCCGCCCTTCAGTCGCGGTCCCGCACGTCAGGAGCCCGCGGTCGCGCGAAGCGGGAGAATTCCCGGGCTCGGTGCAGTCAGTGCGTCGATCAGCTGGGACAACCGGCAGCAGCTGACCCTGACGGCCGACGACTTCGAAGTGAGTCGGAGCCTCACACCGTTGACCGGCGAAGTCGAAGTCACGATCTCCGGCCGGGGCGAAGAACCGCTGAAACTGCGCCTGGGTGGTGCCGATCGGTTTTCCGTGTCGAGGAGTGGACGCACGTTCCGGGGAGCGTCCGACCCGGACGGGATCCGGGCCCTGCTGGGCGGTCGTGCCATAAGCGCCTTTCGGGAACGGCTCGGACATTACGAACGGCAGCTGATGGCCGGACCTAGAAGAACCCGGAGCGACGACCCTCATGCCGATGGCTTCCTGCTTATTGGTGCGATGGTCTCCTCGATGGCCGGCGACAGCACCGCCGTGGGACGAGCGCGTGACCTGATAATGCAGCGTATTCGCGGGAACCCACGATCCGCTCGCTTCGATCTGAGGGACTGCGTGACCGACTACGAACGCTACCTGCTGAAGATCGACACCCAGCGTAGCCAGTGTCTGGACGCGGCGAACGGCCGGGACAGCTGGTATGCCCGGGGGGCCGACCGCCTCGGATGCGAAGGGGAATTCATGGCGCAGGTGCTCGCTGGCGAGGGGCAATTCATCAGCTGCACCGCTTTTGGGGCGATTTTCGCATGAACATGACCGACCGAATCAATCGTGCAAACGCGCGCTCTCGCAGGATTCCGTCCCTCGTCTTCAGGACGTTCCTCGGGGTGTGCTTGAGCGGCATCGTGATGGCGCTTCTCGTGCCGATGCTGCACCGGCGCGGCGTACCGCTGCAGGCCTGGATGGCCTGGACCGTCATTGTCGCCGGTCCTGCGCTGTCGATCGGTCCCGACCTGGTGCGTCGGTTCACGAGCCGTGATTGAGACCCGGAGGCCCAGTGGACGCGGCAGAACCCGCGTCCGCTGGGCCATGCCCGCGCACCTGCTCGGACGTCAGCCCGAAGATCGGCGGAGTCACAACCCCGATCAGACGCAGCATCAGGTAGAGCTGCCCCCGGTGGTGCGCTTCGTGTTCGATCATCGCGCGAAGCCACTTCCAGGCAGGCAGCGCCGTGCCGCCGGGTGTCTGAACCGAGCGCTGGTCTCAGCCGCGTCGAGGGCGCCGAGAATTTTCAGCGATTCCGCGTGCAGGCGCTCGAAATAGCCGCACGTCGCAATCGATCCCGATCTCAGAAACCTCATCAAGGAAGGTTGGGATTACCCAAGTGGCCCTCCGGGTTCTGGAAAATGATCGATCGGGCTTCATACCCGGAAAGCCCCAAGGTTCGGTTCAAACCCGGCCGACTGACTAATCAGCTCGACGCGGCGCGGACAGCGTCGTTTATCTCCGAACGAGCCCTGAAAGGTGGCGCGAATGGAGACGCCTGTTCAGGCGAAGCAACAGGTCGTCAGTTAGACTCGGCGAAGGCTTAGGGCTTAGTGAAACAGTGACTGTTCACCCCTCGAGTCATGAGCCTCGAGCCCTCGAGCCTTCAAGCCGATCAGTATTCCAATGGCGCCGCTGTTGCAGCAGAAAGATCATCGCGCACGAGCTTCAATGCGCGGTGGAGATACATATATATGGACCTGCCAATCGCTTGGCTCATCGGCGCATGCTTGTTCCTGTTGATCCTCGGGCCGTTCCTCTACTTCGAGATCAAACGGGGAAAAGCCCCGGGGCACACGTGGTTCACGTGGTGGAAACCTCGAGGACACAGCGACATCGGACCGGATACCGGGCCAACGCCGACTGCTCGCGGTGGTGTGGATCAGGGGCGGGGCGCACGATACTGATGATTCTCTAAATCGCACCGATGGCTCACCCTTGAGC
>JACDBQ010000118.1 GCA_013694845.1 Acidobacteriota bacterium | reverse complement strand
TCGTGACGAGGAGCAGCGTCAGGCCCGAATAGAAAAGCCCTTGGCGTCGCTGGCGGTTGCCGATGCGGATCGCGCGTGCGGATTTCAAGTCCACGCCGCACTCGGGGCAGACGATTTGATCGGGCGGACGATTAAAAAGATCAAACCCGCACGCGCGGCAGATCGGATGATCGTCGACCACACGCCCTGTCCAGCCGCGACGCAGGAGCGCGACGGCGGCGATAAGGCTTCCGACGATGGCTGCAATGATGACCGATGGATTCATAATTGCCCCCCGCGGCGAGCGCGTGACGTTTTATCTTCGCGACACGCAACAGATTGTCGAGTGATTCCTAAAGTGGCATGGGCGTCTCGCCCATGCTTTGCCGATTGAAGGCGCATGGGCGAGACGCCCATGCCACTGGAAATTCGACGCTGCGCGAAACAGGCTCCCTGCGCGCAGTGGCCCGGAATGAAAAATCGTGCCGGCGATAAATCTTTTTATCGCTTGGCCACGCGTGGCGATGGTTTCCCCCACCCGTCACTGCGCCGCGGTGGCCGCCGTGCGCAGCGGCTCCGAAGATAGGGAGGGTTCGCGCCTGGCGATGAGGACACAGATGCAGATCAAGAACGACACCATGCCACCGTCACGAACGCTCACAGGCCGACCCCATTTTCCGTTTTCGCAGCTCCGGAAAACGTAAAGCATGGCCGGATTTGGACTTAATGTTTTCACCGCGACCGTTTATGCCCCCAGATACGCGTCATATACGTCCATATGAGCTCGTTTTAGCCGCTATGGTTATGGTTTCGAACGATTTCGTCAGTTTTGTTGCAAGACATCCGGTCGCTTTATCGCAAGCGTCCGCCGCTCACTCGCCCGGTTTGGCACTTTCCGCTACCATGCGTCGTCTCCAATTTCGGAACTACGCTAAAGGACGACTGACAATGGCTTTAAAGATTCTGGTGGCCGATAAACTGGCCGACGAAGGGCTCGAATTTCTTAAGCAGTCCGGCGTCGCGTTTGACGTGAAAGTCGGGCTGAAGGAAGACGAGCTCGCGGCGGCCGTGCCGGAGTACGACGCGCTCATCGTCCGCTCGAGTGCGAAGGTCACTGCGAAGGTTCTGGAAACCCCCGGCAAGCTGCGCGCCATCGCGCGGGCGGGGGTCGGTGTCGACAACATCGATCTCGATGCCTCTACAAGCAAAGGCATCCTCGTCATGAACACCGCCGAGGCCTCCACCCTTTCGACGGCGGAGCATGCTTTGGCGCTGATGATGAGCCTTGCGCGGAAAATTCCCGCCGCCCATGCGGGGCTGAAATCCGGCGCGCTGGAATGGAAGAAACGCAGCGCATACCAAGGCACGCAGCTGGCCGGCAAAACGCTCGGCATCGTCGGCCTCGGGCGCATCGGGCGCACGGTCGCGACACGGGCGCTCGCGTTTGATATGACCGTCATCGGATTTGATCCCTACTTCACCGCCCCCACCGCGCTCGATGGCAAAGTCAAAATGGTGCGGGATTTTGACGAATTCCTCGGGCAGCTCGACGTCATCACATTCCATGTTCCCGGCGGCGAAGGGACGAAGCACCTGATCAATCGCGAGCGTCTCTTCGGTGGCAAAGTGAAGCCGAACCTCTTGATCGTGAACGACTCGCGCGGCGAAGTGATCGACGAATTTGCCGTCGCCGACGCGATCAAGGAAAAGAAGATCGCCGGCGCTGCGCTCGACGTGTATCAAACCGAGCCGCCGGCAAAGGACCATCCGCTGTTCGGGCTGGAAAATGTCGTGCTTACACCTCACCTCGGCGCCAGCACCGATGAAGCGCAGACGGCCGTCAGCGTCGAGGCTTGCAAGGCGATCGTAGCCTATCTCACCAACGGCGAGATCCGCGGCGCTGTGAACGCCGGCGGAATCAAGCTCGATCTTCCGCCAGACGAAGCGCCGTATGCCGACCTCGCGACGCGCATGGGCACGCTCCTGGCCGGCCTGTGCGAGGGCGGCTACAAGACAATCACCCTGCGCGTGCACGGCGCGCGCACGCAGAAGCTCGCCAACACGCTGCTGCGTCTGGCGACGGTCGAGCTGCTCAAGCCACATCTGGCGACGCCCGTCAACGTGATCAACGTCGAGCATCACGCCAGGCTGCGCGGCATCGAGCTCGCGCAGATCAACGAACCAACGCCGCCGCAGGGGCTCATCGGCGACATCGTCGAGATTCGCGCTGATGCCCCCGATGGTAAGGAATGCCACCGCGTGCTCGGAACGGTCTACGCCGACGGCTTGCCCCGGGTAGTGCGCATTGATGATTACTCGATGGACATGATCCCCGAGGGGAACATGGTGCTG
>JACDBQ010000106.1 GCA_013694845.1 Acidobacteriota bacterium | reverse complement strand
CCGTGACGCCGCGGGCCTGCACGGGCTCCGCTTCCACGACCTGCGGCACACGATCATCACAGAGCTGGCTGAGATGGGCGTGGCCGATCACGTGCTCGAATCGATCAGCGGCCACCTGTCGCGCCGGATGCTGGAGCACTACTCGCACATTCGGATCGACGCGAAGCGCCAAGCGCTCGACGCGCTGGACGCCGCTCGGCGCAGCGAAGCGGGAAACGGCAATGGGGACGCGGCAAACGCAGCCGAAATGGCGACGATCGTCGAGGTCGCCGACGACCTCACGTCACAGTCACGTCACAAGTTTGCTTTTGCAGGGCTCCCCGCCCTCCGGTAAACTGTTGATTCCACTCATACGGAGAGATGTCCGAGTGGTTGAAGGAGCACGCTTGGAAAGCGTGTGTAGGGGAAACTCTACCGAGGGTTCGAATCCCTCTCTCTCCGCCAATCCTGACCCATTCCGACGGTCGTTCATGGTGAGCTGTGAAGGACAAATGCCCCGCCGAGGAGTAGTCCTGCGCCATGACCCGGCCGTCCGGTCGCTCACCGGAGGGCACGCCCTCGATGCCTGAGTCGTCACCGCTGAACCCGACGAACGCCTACGACCTGTTCGGGCTCGGCGGGGAGATGGGGGCGGCACATGCGGGAGTTGGACTGGTCCAGCACACGCCTGGGTGAGCCTTCGACCTGGCCTCAAAGCCTGGTGACCGCGTTGAGCATCTGCCTGCCTCGCGGTTCCCGATGCTGCTCTGGTGGGGTCCCCATCTCTGCGTGCTCTAGAACGACGCCTACATTCCAATCTTCGCGCAGAAGCATCCGGCTGTCCCCGGCCGCACCGGGCGCGAGGCATGGGGAGAAGTATGGGACGTCATCGGCCCGATGTTCGAGCGGGTGATGAACAGCGGCGAAGCGACGTGGTCGTCCGATCAGTCGCTCGTCCTCACCCGAAAGGGGTTTACCGAGGAAACCTATCTCACCTGGTCGTACAGTCCCACCCTCGTCGAAACAGGAAGCGTCGGTGGCGTCTTTACGGCGGTGATCGAGACCACCGAACGGGTCCTGGGCGAGCGCCGGCTGTCGACCCTCCGTGCACTGAGCGAACAGGTCGGGGAAGCCAAGGATTCGC
The DNA here is from genome assembly GCA_013694845.1 of Acidobacteriota bacterium. Taxonomy (GTDB): domain Bacteria; phylum Acidobacteriota; class Vicinamibacteria; order Vicinamibacterales; family 2-12-FULL-66-21; genus JACDCA01. The sequence continues at coordinate 8,722 of JACDBQ010000106.1, read as the reverse complement.
ATGTCGCGTGTGCAGCGGCCGCGGCGACCCTCAGCCAGAATGCCGCGGACGTACCGTTCGCCCTGGTGTATCTGCTCGAGGGTGACTCGGACCGGGCAATACTCGTCGGCAACGCCGGCCTGCTACCCGACGCGAGTGGCGCACCCGCGGTCATCGCTGTCAATGATCTGGACGCGACGTGGCCGCTCGGGACGGCGCTGATCCACGAAGCCGATGGCGTCATCACGACGGAGGGATCGCGGGCGCTCCCCATCACGGCCGGGCCCTGGCCCGAATGCTGCGACCGTGCGGTCATTCTGCCGATCGCTCGTGCCGGTCAGACGCGTCCCTACGGGATGCTGATCGCCGGCATCAGCCCGCGCCTCGAGTTCAATCACTCGTACAGAAGCTTCCTGAGCCTCGTGGCCAGCCATATCGCCAGTGCCGTCGCCAATGCACACGCCTACGGCGAGGAACGTCGGCGTGCCGAGGCGTTAGCCGAGATCGACCGCACGAAGACGACATTTTTCAGCAACGTGAGTCACGAGTTTCGAACTCCGCTGACACTCATTCTGGGTCCACTCTCCGACGCGCGGCGCTCACCCGAGACGCTTCCGCCCGAGGTCCGGGACCACCTCGACGTCGCTCACCGAAACAGCCTGCGGCTGCTGAAACTCGTGAATACCCTTCTCGACTTCACGAGGCTCGAAGCCGGCCGAGCGCACGCCCGTTTCGAGCGGGTGGATCTCTGTGCCCTCACGACCGACCTCGCCAGCACGTTCCGCTCGACCATGGAGAAGGCCGGCCTGGCGTTCAGCGTTCAGTGCGAGCCCATGTCCGGGCCCACATACGTTGACCCCGAGATGTGGGAAAAGATCGTGCTCAACCTCATCTCGAACGCATTCAAGTTCACGCTGCAGGGTGATGTTACGGTCTCGGTCTCGGTCGAGGACGCTCGGGCGGTCATTGCGGTCGAAGATACCGGGACCGGAATTCCCGAAGATCAGTTGCCGCACATCTTCGAACGCTTTCACCGGGTGCAGGGCACGACCGGGCGCAGCCACGAAGGATCCGGGATCGGTCTCGCCCTGGTTCAGGAGCTCGTCAAATTACACGGCGGCGAGTTGACCGCGACGAGTGAACTGGGCCGAGGCAGCCGCTTTGCCGTGTCCATCCCGCTCGGCAGCGCACACCTTTCGCCGGCGCACATCGTATCCGAAAGCTCGGTTGCCGTGCCTAGCGGAGCGACGCCCTATGTCGAAGAAGCCTTGCGCTGGCTGCCGGCCGCCGCCACAACAGCCGACGACGCCATCGCGTCACTGTCGAGCGGCGTAACCGCCCACGAGCCGCCGGTCGGCGTTGGTCGCGTGCTGCTCGCGGACGACAATGCGGACATGAGGGACTACGCCCGGCGACTCATGGCCGAGCGCTGGGACGTTCAGGCCGTCACCAACGGCCGCGAGGCGCTCGACGCGGCCCGCGCACAGCGTCCCGACGTCATCGTCACGGACGTCATGATGCCCGAGCTCGACGGATTCGGTCTTCTAAGAGAGATCCGCGCGGATCCTGAACTGAACAGTGTGCCAGTCATCATGCTGTCTGCCCGCGCCGGCGAAGAAGCTCGCCTCGAAGGTCTGGCGGCAACCGCCGACGACTACGTCGTGAAACCGTTCTCTGCGCGTGATCTGCTCGCCAGGGTCGACGCCCAGGTCGTGAAGGCTCGCTTGAGAGCCGTCGAACTTCATCACGCCAGACGAGTCGCGAATCTGTTCTCGAACGCGCCGGTCGCGATCGCCGTCCTGAGAGGTCGGGACACGTGTAGCTCGCCAATGCGCATCACGTCGCTCTAGTCGGAGGCAGGGATGTCGTCGGTCTAGCGGTCCGAAACGCACTGCCAGAGCTCGCCGGTCAAGGTATCTACGAACTGCTCGATGACGTACGAGCGTCAGGCAGGCCCTTTGTCGGGCGCTCGGTCCCGGTACAATTGAATCGAGGCCCCGTCGGCACGCCCGAGCAGCGTTACCTTGATTTTGTCTATCAGCCGATCATCGACGACGACGGTCAGGTCGATTCGATCGCGGTCGTGGCGCACGACGTCACGGCGCTCGTCACGGCCAAGCAGGAAGCCGAAACAGCGAATCGCTTGAAGGACGAGCTCCTGGCCACGCTATCCCACGAACTTCGAACGCCGCTCAATGCCGTGCTCGGGGACACCCAGATGGTGCGCGGTGGCGCCATCGAACCGGCGCGCCTCCCGGCGGTCCTGACGACCGTCGAGCGCAACGCCAAGCTCCAGGAACAGCTGATCAGCGACGTGCTGGACGTTTCGAGAATCATCACGGGCAAACTGCGGCTCGACGTTCGACCCGTGGATCTCACGCGTGTGATTCACGAGGCGGTGGAAACCGTGGCGCTCGCGGCCACCGCCAAAGGGGTCACGCTGCAATCGACCATCGATCAGCCAGGCGTCCCGGTCGCGGGCGATTCGCAGCGGCTCCAGCAGGTCGTATGGAACCTGCTCTCGAATGCCGTCAAGTTCACCCCGCGCGGTGGGTGTGTTCAAGTACGTCTGGAGCGGGTTGACCCGCATATGGAGATCACCGTCAGCGACACCGGCCAGGGCGTGGCCGCGAAATTTCTGCCGCACCTGTTTCAGCGTTTCCGGCAGGCGGACAGCGGCTTCACACGTGAACACGGAGGCCTCGGTATTGGCCTGGCCATCTGCAGGCATCTGGTCGAGGCCCACGGGGGCCGCATCGAAGCAACGAGCCCCGGAGAAGGCCGCGGAACGACTGTTCGCGTCGAGCTTCCAATCATGATCGTCGGGGATGAAAGCCTCGATACGCCGGGTCCCGCCCAGCCGACGGCCCCGGTCCTCTCGGCGGAAGATTTCGAGCTGGCGGATCTACGCGGAATCCATGTGCTGCTGGTTGATGACGCTCCCGACGCACTGGAGATGGCGCAGGACGCCTTGACGATTGCCGGAGCCGTCGTGGCCACCGCACCGGGCGCGGTGGCAGCATTGGAGGCACTTGACCGCCAGCGGTTCGACGTGGCGGTGATCGATATCGGCATGCCGGATGTCGACGGGTACGAGCTGCTGTCGCGGATCCGGCGGCGCACGGCAGAGTCCCAGGGGGGCATCCCGGCTGCCGCATTGACCGCGTATGCGAGGGACGTGGATCGAACGCGGTCCAATGCAAACGGGCTTTCAGACCCACCTGGCGAAACCCGTGCAGCCGAAGGACCTGGCGGCCGCGGTTCTCACTCTCACCGGAGGGCGGCGCCGGTCCTGATCGCCACACCGCTCCACCTGGACGCCCCTGCCGGGCACTGGATCATCGACTGCGTGGCGGTGGCGTTTGGTCATCGACCTCGGCGCCATCAGTCTCGAGTGCCTCCTCGATCAGCTCGGCCGCTCTTGACATCTCGGTCCGCACCGAGTCGAGCTTTTCGGTGGCAATCGCGTCGGTGTCGGCCTCCTCTTTGATTTCCTCGATCGTGACGGACATATCTTCCAGGTTGCTGGCGATGTCTTCGAGTTTTCGCGATCTGGTCACGGTTATTCCTCTGGCCCCGCAGGGCCGGTTCGATCGCGCCGCACAGTCAAGCTTGACCGGAGTGGCGGGCGAGTCGCGCTTCGAATGTAAGCCTCCCAACCGGCGCATTCAAGCTGGGCCGAGCCGTCTTTCGTTAATTTACCCGTTCGTCATCCCGGGTCAACTGCCAGCCCATCCAGTTCGCCGGCGAGCAGACGATCGATCAGCTCGATGACCCCGTCGCCCCGCGCCCCGGCGGTCACCAGGTGGGCCATTTCCTTCACCGCGGGCAGCGCGTTCTGGACCGCGACCGCCAGTCCGCAGGCCCGCAGGAACGCCTGGTCGTTTTCCGCATCCCCGACGCCAATCGTCTTCGCGTGGGAAATCCCAAGGGCCTCCAGCGCAGGCGCCAGTCCGGTGGCCTTGGTCACGTCGGAGGGCAGCGCCATCACCGATCCTTTGTTGAAGATTACGTGCCATTCCAGCCCGAGCTCGCGGATGGCTTCGAGCACTTCATGTTCGTACGGCTCCACGGTTGCCACCACCGAGCGCCCGACCGACAAAGGCACCCCGCGCCGGGCGAGCGCCGCGATCAGTGCGGCAGGTGGTTCCGACGCCAGCACCTCCAGCTGTTCCGATTGAGGATCGTAAACGACGGCGCCGTTCTCGGCGACGATACGATCGAACAGCGTGACGTGGGCGAAGGTGTTGAAGAGGTCCGGGAGCTCGCGTCCGGTCACCAGGAGCAGCCGGAGCCCTGCGTCGCGTGCCCGCTCGAGTGCCACGACCGTGACCGGCGCAACCACGCCGTCATACGCGATCGTCCCATCGTAATCCGTTGCCAACGCTTCGTATCTCATCGCACTACGCGCCATACCGCCGGGGGCCGCCGGTCGTGGGGCTCGACGACTTCTTCCCATAACCTGAACCCGCCGGCGAACGCATCCTCGTTGCCGCCGAGTCTCGCACCTGCCGGCAGGGTCTCGAGGTGTTCAGCGTTGCCTCCGCCCAGCATCACATAGTCGGCAACGAACGCCGCGCGCAATGCTCCGGTCACCTGCTCCACAGCCCGCCGCCAGACGAGCTTGCCATGTTTCTCCAGGCCCCGATGGCCGACGCGCTCCGCAAGGGTTTCGCCGCGGCCGTACGGCAGGGTGCCAAGCTCGAGCGGCACCACCACCTGCTCGGTCACCAAGGCAGATCCAAGCCCGGTCCCCAGTCCCAGAAAGAGCATGCGTCCGCCGTCATATCCACCGACCGCCTGCATCACGGCGTCATTCACGATACGAACCGGGCGTTCGAATGCTCCTGGAAAGTCGAAACCTACCCATCCCTCCCCGAGATTCCCTGGTTCAGCAGCCGGGCCATCGCGATTGACGGCGCCCGGATACCCGAGCGACACGACGTCGAACTCGTGTCCGGCTACTTCGTCCAGAACGCCGGACACCAGTGTCGACGGCGTCAGGCCGGAGCCTGACTCGAATCGCGCGCTCCAGTTCCCGGCGCCGATCGCCAGCTTGACGTGCGAGCCGCCGACGTCGACGACCAGAACCTTCATCCGTGCAGCTCAACATTTGACACCAGCGGGACCGCAGCAAAAAGACGTCCACGACACAGCCGAAAATACACGGCCGCGCTGGACGACGTCGCTGCTCGATGTGATTCTGCGGGAGGCAATTTTGCAAGACGACCGAAGGCGTGTTCATACGGAACATGCGAACAGGAGATGACCAATGGCAGATGCGGGAACTTTGCACGACGCGTTCGTGGACGAGCTGCGCGACACCTATGACGCAGAAAAGCAGATCCTGAAGGCGCTTCCAAAGATGCGGAAAGCAGCGACGTCGCCGGAGCTCGCCTCCGCGTTCGAAGCCCACCTCGAAGAGACGCGCGGACAGGTCCAGCGCCTGGAGGAAGTCTTTGCCGGCCTGGACGAGAAAGTCAGAGGCAAGCACTGTGAGGGCGTAGCCGGGATCATCAAGGAAGGGAAGTCCGTCATGGAGGAGGACTTCGACGATACGACCATGGACGCGTGCCTGATCGCCTCGGCGCAACGCGTCGAGCATTACGAGATGGCGGCCTACGGTACTCTGGTCGCATGGGCGCGGGCCATGGGCCACACCGAAGCCGCCGATCTTCTGCAGCAGACCCTCGAAGAAGAGAAAGCGGCCGACGAGAAGCTGAGCTCGCTGGCGGAAGGCGGGATCAACCAGGAGGCTGCGGACAGCGGGGATTCCGGCGATGAGCCCGATGAGGAAGAAGCGCCAGCCCCGAAGCGGTCGATGAAGGCGGCCGCGGTCCCTAACGCGGCAAAGAAGACCGCTCGCAGACGATAACGCAGCTGAAGCCGGGCTGACCGTCGAGTCAATCGGTGCGAAGGGCGACCATTGGATCCACACGCGCGGCACGCCGTGCTGGGACTGTGGTCGCCACCAGCGCCGTCTGCCAGCAGGCCTGCGATCCAGCGTGAGCAGCGCGACCGCGGTGAACGCCGGCTGCCGGACGTGAGTCCGGAGGGCGAACCTGACCTCTTGAACGAGACATCCATAGGGCGGTTCCTCGATAGCGTAATCAGCTGGGCAAGAGCGGGACCAGCAACAGACCGTCCAAGGGGGGTGGGATCGCTCAGGGAATCGGTCAAAAAGCGAGCGGATTCGGCCTGTGACTGCGATTGCGAACGGTTCGTCGGTCGCGCTAGACTCCGACACGCCGACCATCATGCGTCGATCCATCGCCCACTACACGGTGACCGGAACCCTGGGGGAAGGCGGTATGGGCGTCGTCTATGCGGCGCACGACGAACGGCTCGGGCGCGCGGTGGCGATCAAGATGATCAAGGGCGCCTCGAACGATTCGTCGGCACGGGAGCGCCTCAGCCGCGAGGCGCGGTCCGCCGCGAGCGTCAATCATCCCGCCATCTGCCAGCTGTACGAGATCGGTGAGCACGACGGCGAGTTGTTCCTCGCGATGGAGCTGCTGCAGGGGGAATCGCTCGCGACACGGCTGGCGCGCGGCGCGATGCCGCTCGGCGAAGCGGTGGCGGCCACGCTCGGCATCCTTCACGGGATCGAGGCGCTGCAGCGACACGGGCTGGTGCACCGCGACCTGAAGCCGTCGAACATTTTTTTGACCCCCCATGGTGTCAAGCTGCTGGACTTCGGGCTGGCGATCACCGCCGACGGTGGGTTGGGTGATATCACTGCCGTTCGGGTCACGCTGCCGGGATCGGTCGTGGGCACTCCTCAGTACGCGGCGCCGGAGCAGCTCCAGGCCGGGCAGGTCGACACCAGGACGGACATCTTCGCGGCCGGGGCGGTGCTTTACGAGATGCTCACGGGCAAACCGCCGTTCTCAGGATCGTCGGCGCTCGAGATTTTCCACGCGATCCTCTACGACCAGCCACCAGTTCTCACCGGCGGACCGGCGGTCGCGGCGCTCGATCGCATCGTCCATCGTGCGCTGACGAAACAGGCGCAGGACCGCTATCAGACGGTCGACGCCATGGCGCAGGACCTCCGTGCCGCGCTCGCCCTCGGGGACTCCGGCAGCGGCACATCGGCGCGCGCGCTGACGCGGCTGATCGTGCTGCCGTTCAGGGTCCTCCGGCCGGACCCGGAGACCGATTTCCTGGCCTTCAGCCTGGCCGACGCCATCACGAGCTCGCTCTCCGGTCTGCAGTCCCTCGTCGTGCGCTCCAGCGTGGCGGCGGGGAAATTTGCCGGCGAAGTGACGGATCTCAAGGCGATCGCAACGGAGACGGAAGTGGACGTCGTGCTGCTCGGCACGCTCCTCCGCGCCGGTTCGCAGATTCGGGTGACGACACAACTCGTGGACGCGTCGGGCGCCGCGGTGCTCTGGTCACACACCGCGCAGGTGCCGGTCGGTGACCTCTTTAGCCTCCAGGACGAGCTCGCCAGCCGCATCGTCGAGTCGCTCTCGCTGCCGCTCACCGCACGCGAGCGGAAGATGCTGAAACAGGACGTTCCGTCATCTGCTGTCGCGTATGAGTTGTATCTGCGCGCGAACGAGCTGAGTCGCGACACCAACCAGTGGAGCGCTGCGCTTGCGTTGTACGAGCGCTGCATTGGGGAGGACCCGCACTACGCCCCGGGTTGGGCCGGCGTCGGCCGCATGCACCGTATGATCGGCAAGTACATCGGCACGGAAACCGTCGCACGCCTGTCGCGCGCCGAGCAGGCGCTGCAGCGGGCACTCGAGCTCAACCCGGATCTGTCGCTGGCGGAAAACGCGCTCGCCCACCTGAACGTGGACCTTGGCCGCGCCGAGGAAGCCATGGTGCGCCTGATTCGCCGCGCCAGGGATCGGCCGGCGGATCCAGATTTGTACGCCGGTCTCACTCATGCCTGCCGGTACTGTGGCCTGATGTCTGCCTCGATCGCCGCGACCGAACAGGCGCGGCGCCTCGACCCGCGCATCCGGACGAGCGGTGCGCACACGCACTTCATGCTGGGGGATTATGAGCGCGTCCTGGATTTTCAGGCGGAGCCGGTCCCGTATCTGCGCAGCCTGGCGCTGGTCATGCTGGGACGTTCCGACGAGGTGCGCGATTCCTTCGCGGCTACCGACCTGGCAGCCGCCGGACGGCTGGGGATCTTCATCGCGGCCCTGCTCGCCATGGTGGAAGGGCGTTCCGAGGCCACCCTCGGTCACCTGCGCGAACTGAAGGACATCCCCGATCCTGAAGGTCGGTACTACGTGGCGCGGGGCATGGTCGTCCTCGGCCAGGGGGACGAGGCGCTCCCGCTGCTTGCCGGCGCGGTCGAAGATGGTTTCTTCTGCCTGACTGCCTTTACTCGTGATCCCTGGCTGGATCCGCTGCGCGGCAGCGCCGACTTTGCGGCCGTCGTACGCCGGGCCGAGTCGCGCCACCGGCAGGCGATGATCAGCTTCCTGAATGCCGAAGGTGACCGCGTTCTGGGTGTCTCGCATCCCGTGTGACGTGCGTGCCCATCCTCCCCTGATGGACTCCTGCCACCCACCGTGCGCGCGACGCTTTCCACCCCGCTCATAGGTCTGCTGACCCTCAGCGTCGCGCTTCGCGCGCAGGGCCCGAGCGGAGAGTACCAGCTCAAGGCCGCGTTCGTCGCACGCTTTCCCGAGTTCGTCGACTGGCCGCCGCCCACCTGGGAGGGTCGCAAGACGCTTGATGTCTGCGTGCTCTCCCCTAACCCATTCGGGAAAGA
>JACDBQ010000103.1 GCA_013694845.1 Acidobacteriota bacterium | reverse complement strand
GTGGGCCTGGGCTACGTCGCACTCTCACAGAAGGACCACGACGATGCGGTGAAGCAATTCGATCAGGCGCTTGCGGTCGACCCGAAATACGCGCCGGCACTGGCGGGGAAAGGGCAGACGTATCTCGCGATGAATCAGCGCGGACAGGCGCTGGCCAGTTTCGACGCGGCGCTCGCCGCGGACCCCGGGCTCGCGTCGATCCGCAGCGCAGCCGACGTCCTTCGTTTCCAGGGGCTCCAGGGGGGCGTCGCCGGCGCCAGGAAGGCCGCCGAGGCCGGCCGGTACGCGGACGCGCGAAGCGCCTACGTGGAGGCCATCAAGGCGTCCCCGCAGAGTCCGTTCTTGTACCGGGAGCTCGCGGTGGTCGAACGGCAGGCCGGCCGGCTCACCGCAGCCCAGGAACAGATCGAAAAGGCGATTTCGATCGACCCCAATGATGCCCGGAGCTTCGTCGTGCTCGCCGACGTGCTCGAGGCCATGGGGCAGTTCGAGACAGCGGCCACCGCTCTGACGAACGCCGCCGCACTCGAACCATCCGACGCTCTCCACTCGCGCATCGAGGCGCTTCGCGCGAAGGCGGCGTTCGAGGCGATGCCGCCGGAGTTCCGCTCCATCGAACTGGCGGAGACCGTCACGCGAGCGCAGCTGGCGGTACTGGTCGGCATCCGGATGGAAGCGCTCGTGAAGCGCGCGCCGCGCGGGTCCGCCACGGTGATCACCGACGCTCGCGGCAGCTGGGCGGCACCGTGGATCCTGCCGGTGACGCGGGCCGGCTTCATGGAGGTATATGACAACCATACCTTCCAGCCAGCCGCGACCGTGCGGCGAGGGGACCTGGCGTTTGCGACGAGCCAGATCCTGTCGGCGATCGCTCGCGAGAATCCGAGGCTCGGCGCCTCCTGGCGCAACGCGCGGCAGAAGTTCACGGATCTGCCGCCCGGGCACCTGAGTTACCGCGCGGCCGCCGTCGCAGTCGAAGCGGGTGTGATGAAGCCGGTCGAGAACGGCGCGTTCCAGCTCGCCCGACCCGTCACCGGCGCTGAGGCCGTCGCGGCAGTGAACCGGCTGCTGGAACTGGCCGACCGTCGTCAATGACGAAGAACCTGACGGCGGCGAACCAGCTCACCATCCTCAGGATGCTGCTGATCCCGGCCTTCGTGATCCTGATGATGTATGGCTATCGGGGATGGGCGCTGGTCACGTTCTTGACCGCAGGCGTGACCGACATGCTCGATGGGCTGATCGCGCGCTCCACCGGCCAGAACACCGAACTGGGCGCATGGCTCGATCCGATGGCGGACAAGCTGCTGCTCGTCACCATGTTCATCGTGCTCACGTTGCCGGGCATCGGGTCGGCGAACCAGCTGCCACTCTGGTTCACGGTGCTGGTGATCAGCCGCGACGTCGCGATTGTCGGCACCGTTGCGGTGTTCAACCTGGCCGTGGGCCCCAGGACGTTCCGTCCATCAGTGTTCGGCAAGATCGCAACCGCGACCTATATCTTCACCGGCGTGATCACGCTGTACTTCAATTACCTGGGACAGCCAACGCGGGTCGTCACGGCGTTCATCTATGCCTCACTGGTGATCACATTCATTTCCGCAGGGCACTACCTGTTCCAGGTGTTCCGTCTCGCGAACTCTGGTGAAGCGCCTTCTCGGGGGGCATAGCGAGGGAAAGAATCTCTCTCAGAGCGCACGGAGCTCACCAAGAAGGGACTCTGGTCGAATGAGGTGGCGCACAGCACGGTGAGCCTGCTGCACAACGGCCTCCGGCCGCGCGAAGCGCGGGCAGCAGGCGCGACACCATTCACGCGGAAATCCCTTGTGACCTCTGCGGGTTCCGTGAGAGCCTGCGTCAGCAGGCCGCTATTTAGCCGGCTCCAGCGTCACGGTGAACGCTTTGGCTGGCCCGATGTTGCCGGCGGCGTCGATCGCGCGGTATTCGATCCGATGGGTGCCGTAGCCAGGCTTGCGTTCCTCCCACGGTTGCGGTGAAAGCCCCTCGCGGCTCAAACTTCCGTACACCAGCTCCTTGATCGTCGTCCCGCGCGGCGTGAATTTGAAGGGCGTGCCCTCTGCAGCGTCCGGCCAGCCGTAGTCGTGGTGCCAGCCATCGCCGTTCACACGGCACTCCGCGACGACGTAGCCCTTCTGATCGTCTGAGGGCTCCAGCTGCATCGTGAACTCGTCGCGGAAGGCGTAGTGCGGCGTGCCATCGACGAGCGCCTTCGTTTCGACTGGCGTGGAGAGGGCGTACTTGACCGTCGGCATACTGTTGTCGACGATCCGCTCGAGTGTGTGCGCAGCGCTGTCGGACCACGAACGATCCGTCACGGTCGCCGTAAGCTTGTAAGTACGCGCCGCGAGCGTCTGATCGGATAAACGCAGTGTCCGGCTACCAGGCGCGGTCTTGATCAAGTTGCCATTCAGACGCCAGGCGAGCGCCATCGGCTGCCTGCCGGGACGGCTCGTACGGTGACGGACCCCGCTCGCTTCGTGCGGGACCCCGCCATTCGTGCCAGTGCCTTGACGGCTACGGCACCACGGCGTCGGCGGGTTCCTGGCATGTGTGATCGTGAGGAGCAGCGCTGCGGCGGCAGTGGCGAGCAGGTATCGAAGCCTAAGCGTGGCTGGAACCGGGAAAGAGCAGCTCGAGGCGTCCAGCTGATAGCTGATAGCTTCAGACCACCTTCGTCCTGAAATACTCGAGCGTCTTGAGCAGCCCTTCCTCGAGCGGCACCTTCGGATCCCAGCCGAGAAGCGTGCGCGCGCGGGTGATATCGGGCTTGCGCACTTTCGGATCGTCTTCGGGCAGCGGACGATAGACGATCTGGCTTGTCGAGCCCGAGATCCGGATGATGGTCCTGGCAATCTCTTCGATCGTCATCTCGTGCGGGTTGCCGATGTTGACCGGATCGTGCACGTCGGACTCCATCAATCGAAGGATTCCTTCGACCAGGTCGGTGACGTAGCAGAAGCTGCGTGTCTGCTCGCCGTTGCCGAAGATCGTGACGTCTTCGTTCCGGAGCGCCTGGCTCATGAACGCCGGCACGGCCCGGCCGTCCTTGACGCGCATGCGCGGCCCATAGGTGTTGAAAATCCGTACGATCTTGGCATCCAGGCCGTGATAGCGGCGGTAGGCGGTCGTCATCGCCTCGGCGAACCGCTTGGCCTCGTCATAGACGCCCCGCGGGCCGATCGGATTCACGTTGCCCCAGTAGGTTTCCTTCTGCGGATGCTCCAGCGGGTCGCCATAGACCTCCGACGTCGATGCCAGCACGAACCGCGCGTTCTTGGCCTTCGCCAGCCCGAGCGCCTTGTGCGTGCCAAGCGCACCCACCTTCAGGGTTGGAATCGGCAACTCCAGGTAGTCGATCGGACTGGCCGGGCTCGCCCAGTGCAACACCGCGTGAACCGGCCCCTCGACGTAGATGTAGTTGGTCACGTCGTGCTTGATGAAGGTGAAATCCCGGTTCGCCAGGGGTGCGATGTTAGCGGTATCGCCGGTCAGCAGGTTGTCGATACCGACCACCGTGTAACCTCGGTCGAGGAGCGTCTCGGACAGGTGAGAGCCGATGAAGCCGGCGGCGCCGGTGATGACTACTCGCTTAGAAGGCATGTCGGTGGAATCCGCGCATAACGGTGAGCCACATGATCTTCAGATCAAGTCCCACCGACCAGTTTTCGATGTAATACAGATCGTATTCGATGCGCTTTTCGAGAGAGGTGTTGCCGCGCCAGCCGTTCACCTGCGCCCAGCCCGTGATCCCGGCCTTGACCTTATGGCGCAGCATGTATTGCGGGATGCGGTGCTTGAACTGCTCGACGAAGTATGGCCGTTCGGGACGCGGCCCGACGATCGACATGTCGCCGCGCAGCACGTTCCAGAGCTGTGGCAGTTCGTCGAGATCGAGCCGGCGCAGCCACTTGCCGACCGGGGTGCACCGCGGATCGTCGTCTCGCGCCCACACCGGCCCCGTGTCGTCTTCGGCGCCGACAAACATCGAGCGGAACTTGTAAACGTGGAACGCCTTGCCGTCGAGCCCCATCCGCTCCTGGGTATAGAACACCGGCCCCGTTGAGCCGCGGCGGATCAGGAGCGCGATGATCGCGAACGGCAGCCCGAGACACACGAGCGCCGAGCCTGAAATCGCCGCGTCGATCCCGCGCTTGAGCAGGCTGTTGAACCCGCGCAGCGGCACATCGTTGAGGCTGATGATCGGCACGCCATCGAGGTTCTCCAGCCGCGCCCGCAATGCGATGAACTGCAGCAGGTCGGGGACGACGTGAACGTCTACTCCCTCGCGACTCGTCACCTCGACGAGCCCGAGCATTTTGACGTGTTCCTCGAGCGGCAGCGCCACGTAGACGTGATCGATCTTCTCGCGACGAATGATCTCGTCGGTCTCGGGCAGCGTGCCGAGCAGCGGCAAGCCGCGATAACCAATGTGGTCGCCGGCGGCTCGATCGTCCACGAACCCGACGACCTGGAAGCCGAGCTCGCGGTGCTGCAACACCTTGTCAGCCACCATGCGGCCGAGGTCGCCGGACCCCGCGATGAGTACCCGCTTGAGACCGATTCCGGCTTTCCACCGGCGCTCGAGCGCCTCTCGTATGATTTCCCTCGAGAGATAAGTCAGGACGACGTTGACCAGCAGGAAGAACGCCCAGACCCATTGCGAGATCTCGTAGGCGCCCGCGTCCTTTGCCACATCGTCCAGCCAGTAGGTTCGGAAGTACAGCGTGCCCCCGACGCTGAGCACCGCGGCGAGGGTGGTGCCGACGAGGACGGCGAAAAAGTCGTCCACCCGCGAACGGCCTCGTCGAAGCCGATAGATGCCCTGGATGTGAAAGGCGACAGGCACCAGCAGGCCGATGATCGGCAGCAGAGTGCCGTATTCCCGGAACGAAGGGATACCCTTGGGCGCCGGAACGAACTCGAAGCGGATCCAGTACGCGATCGCAAAGGCCGCAGCCGCAAGGAGAGAATCGCTGAGAACGTAGAAGGCGACGAGCAGCCGGTTATAGCGGCGCATCATGACGCGGCGTCCGCCGGGACGGGGGTCTCGCCGACCGCCGCCGCGAAGCTGGTCTTGAAATTGGCCAGCGAGAACCGTTCGGCGTGGAGGCTGATGACCCGTGAGTCCAGCGGCCGGTCGAGGACCCGCCGGATCGCGTCTGCGAACGCGCCCGCCTCCGAGCTCGACACCAGTGCGCCGGTGACCCCGTCGACGACGGTCTCACATGCCCCCCCATGACCCAGGGCAACCACCGGGATGCCGCAGGCCTGCGCTTCCACGGGCACGATGCCGAAGTCCTCGGTGCCCGGCAGCAGGACGACTCCCGAGGCGCGATACAGGTCCCGAACCTCCTGGTCGCTCCGCCATCCAAGAAATTCCACCGCTGCGCCGCCGGCGAGCGTCCGCAATCGAGTCTCTTCGGGACCTTGCCCGATAATGCGAAGGGAAATGCCAGCCAGGCGGCAGGCGTCGATGGCGATATCCAGACGCTTATATGGGACGAGGGCTGAAACTACGAGGGCTCCCGCGCCCGAGGGCACGCGAGACGGATCCGGACGGTAAAACTGAGTGTCTACTGGAGGATACACAACGATCGATCCGCGATTATAGTATCGGCGTATCCTCCCCGCAACATATCGAGAGTTCGCGAGAAAGCGGGTCACACGGCCTGCTGTCGATGCATCCCAACGAGCCATCGAGGCCATGACCGGGCGCAGGAGGCGGCTCGCCACCGGCCCCACCTGAGCAGGACCAAAGTAGGCGTCGAACTGGTCCCACGCGTAGCGCATCGGCGAGTGGCAGTAGCAGATATGTCGGGCGTCGGCTCGGGTGATGACTGACTTCACCGCACAATGACTGCTGCTGATCACCAGATCGTAGGCGTCGAGGTCGAAGAGCTCAACCGCGGCGGGGTAGAGCGGAAGATAGTGACGATAGAATCGCGCGGGATTCGGCAGCCGCTGGACGAACGACGTCCGGATCGTCCGCCGCTCGATGGTCTCGCTCACGGCGCCGGGGACCCGAACCAGCGTGAAGAGCGGGGCATCCGGGTACATCTCGCAGATGGCCTGGAGCACCTTCTCGCCGCCACGCATCCCGGTCAGCCAGTCATGGACGATGGCGACTTTGGGCGCGGTCCGGGATGCGGGGTGCGGGGTGCGGGCTCCGGGATGCGGGATGGGGGATCCGGAC
>JACDBQ010000074.1 GCA_013694845.1 Acidobacteriota bacterium | reverse complement strand
GGTCCCGGCTGCGCCGACCGACACCGTGTATTGCAGCCACTCGCCTCCCTCCACCCAGCCGACGTTATAGCCGCCGTCGGCGTCCGACGACCTCTCGATGTCCACGTCCGTGGCCCGATACTGCTCGCCGGAATTCCCGCCACCCGTATCGACGTAGGCCACTCCTGAGCCGCCGTTGTCGAAGTTTTCCGCCTCGATGATGCCGGGGAGGGCCACGGTCGCGCCGAAGGGCGAGGACCCTCCACTGACAGGTCCGGTGCCGCCACCCCCACCGCTGCCACCTCCTGTGCCGCCGCTCGGAAGATCGGGGTCACCAGTCACCACACCGGAAGTCGCGCTGCTGAGAGCCGCGAAATCGACGCCGATGTTCCCCCCGTCAGTGGCTGTATCGCGGAACAGGCTGCCGGCCACCAGGCGGAAGTCTCCGCCGTCGATGTTCACGAATTGACTCCTGAACGTGCCGAGGTCCGGGAACAAGTTATCGGCGGGATAACTCGAGGCTGCGCCACCGCCGAATGCATTGCGGCGAAACACCGCGTCCGGAAAGTACGCCGCCAAGGCCGCCGAGCCCACGCCGGCGACGCTCCCGTAGAAGCCATAGTCATTGTGCGGCGACAGGTTGTTGGTGAATCTGAAGCCCGGGCTGGCGCCGTCGTCGGCCAGCACGAGCATGCCCTCCATGAAGACGCTGTTGTGATCAAAGGTCACGTCTGACGGAGAACGGGTGATGACTGCAAAGTGGGAGTGTCCGCCCCATGTCGAGGAGATGTCATAGGCGAGATTGTTCCTGATCGTGATCCGCGAGGTCCGCTGACTCGGCCTGATGTCGTCCGTGCCGAGAATGTTCAGGACACCGGACACGTGGCGGATGATGTTGTTCGAGATCATGACGTCCTGGACCACCGACCAGGGCGCCGTGCCTTCCTCGTTTCTCGGCGTCAGGAGAATGGCGTAGCCAGTCTGTGCGCTCGGCCAGATGTGCTCGAAGACGTTCCCGTCGATCGTCACCCGCTGCGCGTTCTTCAGCTCGAGGAGATTCTTGACGTTCCACAGCGTCCCGCGGGTGGGCGGATTGCCCCCACTCTCGCCGGCCCCGGTATAGACGAGAGACGTGACGCCGGCCGGCGATTCGATGTACCGATCCTGGACTCCCGCCGAACGGCCGGCGTAGACACGGTAATTGTCGGCGCCATCCACGGCGCTCCAGGTGAGTCTGACCGAGCTGCCGCCGGGCACCGATACGGAGCGCTCGGGGGACGGGGCGGAGAACGCCAGGTCGCTGCCGGAATCGAGCACCGCGACGACCGTGAAGTAGTGGGATCCGCCCGCCAGATCACCCCCGGACTGGACGGACGCCGAAGGGGCTCCCGTCGGCGGGGCCAGGATCGGCGATCGGTAGGCCAGCGGTTTTGAGAAGTGGTTGCGCCGGATCTCGATATCGCTCGGGACCAGACCGTCGATCCGCGGATCGGATCCCCCGAACAGGATGTTCTCGGTACTCGCCTCGAGGTAGTTGTTGATGATCTTCATGGGACCGGGGCCGTTGAACGTCCCGATCGCCTGCGCGTCGACCGCAAAGCTTGCGCAGCTCACGATGTAACTGTTCAGCACGTCGACGTTGCGCCCGTTCAATCCGACGCAGCGCTGCTGCCCTTTGACGGGGTGTCCGTGCACGAACACGCGATCCAGGACGATGTCCGACGGCACCGATTGCAGGGTCGTCTGCAGCGAATTGTTGGTGCCGATCTCGAGCAGCGTGTACCACCCCTCCTGCATGACGCCATCGATGTCGACGAGCTCGATGCGGTAGCCATGAGCGCCCGGCGCCGCCGCAAGGACGGGGGTCGTTTTCCACTGGCCGCCCCGACCGATCAGGCGGGCCAATGAACTGCGGTGAGTATTGCTCCCCGGATATCCGTCGGGCACCAGCCGAACGCCTGGCCCGGGGAAGGTCACACCCGGGGCCGTCGAGCGGATCACGATGTCGGCGCCCCACTGATTCTTCGCGGGGAGCACGAAATGCCCGACGTAGGTTTCGCCACCTCTGAGCAGGATCGTGTCGCCAGGCTGCGCTACGTCAAGCGCTCTCTGAAGATCTGTGTAGGCGCATCCGGAGGCACAGACGGTGAGGGTCGCGGCGAACGTCGTCGACGGGAAACTCAGGAGCGCCCCGAGAAGAAGAAGTCCGGTGGGGATACACGACGAGCGAACAAAACGCATGCGGGAGCGTCTCCGGGATACTGTCTGTGGGAAGGCCGTGCTGTGAGGAAGGGCGCACGCTGACTGACCGGAGCGCAAAGTCGCTGCCACGGCTCATCTCCATCGATTTGCTGGGAATTTGAATTATCTGGGGATGGATCCACTCGCTGTGTCGCCGAAGGCAACTCAGCCGTTTGTAACGCTTACTCGGCTCGGACGTGCCTCGCTCCCTCCGCCACAACCAAAAGGGCCTCAATTTCCCCAATCTCAGCAGTAACGAGCAACCAATTTCCTACTATTGGGACAAACCGTTTCACCGGGTCGGGGAGGCTCGAGATCCATCTCAGGCATTAGCTCCCGTTACCCCGGGCAGGGATGATCCGAAGATGCGCGCGGCGAAAACAGGACTTACGGCGCGCGCCCGTGGCATCCCCCTTGCTCAGCTCCTGAGCTACAAGCTGACCGATCGGGGCATGTCTCGGTCGGAGACGTAAGGATCATCAATGCGATTTCGACCACGAACGGCGGCTGGGGTTTCAATCGCATTGTTGCTGCTTGCGCCGCATCGCGATGTAACCGCAGAGGGTGCACCGCAACAGGCTGATCCCCGAACCGCCGGGTGGGTCTTCACCCCATCACTCGCCGTAGGCGGCGGATGGGACGACAACGTTCTGCTCGTCAATCCGCAGAACAACCCTCCGCGCGATTATGCGTCGCCGATCAACCCATCTGCGACAATCGACTTCACCGGACGCCGGACGCAGTTCTCGAGCAGCTACAACGGCTCGTTTACCTTCTACCGCAGGATCGAAGAGCTCACCAGCTTCGAACACTCGTTGCACGCCTCTCTTCGGCACCGACTCACGCCTCGCGTGTCACTGTTCGCCGACGAGAGCTTCTCACGCGCCCCGACCACCGATGCGCTCGAGCTCGCGGGCATTCCGTTTTATCGCGTCGGTTCGCGCACAAATGCGTTTGGAGGCGGCGCAGAGGCATTGCTGACGAGGTACACGTCCCTGCGCGCCCGCTACGCGCTCCGCACGGTCGGATTCGATTTCGATGAACTGGCGCAGCGCGAACTTCTGGGAGGCCATGCGCAGGATCTGGAGTTGTCAGTCAGCCGGGGACTCTCCGCCAGGATGACTGTCCGGGCGCAATATGGCCTTCTGCTCGGAACTGTAGGACAGGTCGCCCGGAACACGAATGTGACTCCCGACGTGGCTCCCGCGCAACCGACGGCCGCTCTGACGGCGGATCGGCAGTTTAACATCCAGAATGGCGCTATCAGCGCGACGTACCGACTCTCACCGCACGTGAACGTGTCGGGCGGGGTCGGTGTTGCACGCCTGGGTGGAACCCTGACCCAGACGGCGGCAATCGGGCCGACATTCCATGGGGGGGCGTCGTGGCAGGCGGAACACTCCCTCGCATCTGTAGCCTACCAGCGCTCCTTTATCCCGTCATTCGGCTTCGGCGGCACCTTCCAGAACGAGGAGTGGATTGCGAGCCTTCACGTGCCCTTCGCCAGGAATCGGGCGTACGCTGACACAAACCTCGCCTGGTTCAGCAACGATCCGCTCATCGAGGATCAACCGAGCCTCCGGTCTGTGCGGCTATCGGGTAGGGTGGGTTACCGGGTCACGCGCTGGCTGAGCGTCGAAGGCTATTCGGCCAGGGCCCAGCAGAACAGCGCGCGGGCAGGCGGCCAACTCTCGCGCAACCAGATCGGCTTTCAGGTAGTCACCTCCAGACCGATGAGACTCCAGTAGCGGCCCCGCGCGACCATGCCCCATATAACCGTCGTCATTCCTGTGTTCAATGCGTCGCCCCTGATCGGCGCCGCTCTTCGTTCGGTGTTCGGGCAGACCTACCGCGACTTCGAGGTGATTGTCATCGATGATGGCTCCGATGACGAGACGGAGCTTGTTGCGGCACTTCACGAATGGGCCGGCCGCATCGTCTACATTCGTCAGCCGAACGCCGGTCCGGCGCGTGCCCGGAACGTCGGCATTACCCGGGCGTCGGGACAGCTCATCGCGTTTCTTGACGCGGACGACGAGTGGCTGCCGGAAAAACTCGAGAAGCAGGTTGCGTATTTCGATCATCACCCGGAAACGGGGCTGTTGCACACCGGGCTCATTGGAGACGGGCTCCAGGCGTCGAGCCTGGGCGGCCCGCCGCGCCCCGCCTTCTGCGACCTGTTCCACACGCGATTCTTCGTGAACACGTTGACCGTCATGATTCCGGCCGCTGTCCTTCAGGAAGTGGGCGATTTCGACGAGCGCAGAGAGATTCACATCGAGGACTGGGACCTCTGGCTCCGTATTGCCGCGCGTCATCCCTTCGGTTACCTCCCGGAACCGCTGGCTTTCCACCGTCCGGGCGGGTACATGAGCCGGCAGATCGACCGCACTTACGCCTCGCAGTTACTGGTGATGGAGAAGAACCACTCGCTGTGCGGGGAGGCATGCACAGCGCACCGGTTGTCGCCGGCGCAGTGCGACCGGGAGCGACGATACGTCCTTCACCGCGACTGGGGCTACGACCGCCTTCAGACGGGCAACCGGCGGGGTGCGAGGGAGCAGTTTCGATTGGCCCTGGGGTATTCCCCGACCGACCCCCGCGCGGCAGTGCTCTACGCTGCTACTTTCGCGCGTCCCCATTGGCTCTCGTTCGTTCGCCAGCTCTCGTCCACCCGACCGCTGACCGCGAGCGCCCCCCCCCCGGCTGCCACGCAGACTCCAGATCACGGGCGCCAGCGCATTTCGCTGGTGCACGATACGATTTACCGCCGCTTGCGGCGCCGAGCCATCTCGCGTCTGCACGATATCGACGACGGGATCTTCGCGTTGCGGCAGGGGAGGAAGCGGATCCTGTTCGACGCCGCGTCGCCGATGAGCCTCGCGGTGTTTCGCCCGCTTTATGAGCGCGTGCGCCGCGATTCGCGACTCGAGTTCTGGTTCACGGCGCTCGGAAAAGTCTGGACACCGCAGCAGGTATTCGAGTGGACGGGGGTCAGGGAGAACGTGATTTCTTCCTCGACCGCCTCCCGCATGAAAGTTCACCTGTACATCAACACGGACTTCTGGGACATGACATGGTTGCCCCGCCGCGCGCGCCGGATGCATCTGTTCCATGGCGTAGCCGGGAAATACGGCCTCGACGCGCCGGTCGATCTCGCGCCGACAATCGCAACGTTCGACGCGCTGCTGTTTGCCAATGCGGATCGTCGCCGCCGATACATCGAGGCCTGCCTGGTACCCGACGACAGGATCAAGGCCGCCCTTGTGGGTTACCCAAAAGTCGACTGCCTGGTGGATGGCTCACTCGACACCTCGCAGATTCGTCACCGGCTCGGCCTCGCGGCCCGATGTCCCACCGTCATCTACGCGCCCACCTGGTCCCCGTCCTCCTCGCTGAACGGCCCCGGCGAGGAAATCGTCGACCGCCTCGCCGCTGAGGGACTGCAGGTGATCGTGAAACTCCACGACCGTTCGTATGACCGGGGCCAGCGCGGCTCGGGGGGCGTCGATTGGGCCACACGTCTGGCGAAGTATGACTCGCACCCGCGCGTGAGGGTCGTACGCGAGGCCGACAGCTCTCCATTTCTGGCGGTTGCAGACGCCATGGTGAGCGATCACAGCTCGATCGCGTTCGAGTACATGCTGCTCGACCGCCCGCTGGTCGTGATCGACCGTCCAGAGCTTCTCACAGCCGCCGCCATCAGCCCCGACAAGATCCGCCGGCTCCGCTCCGCGGCGGATGTCACCGTGACGGCAGCCGCCACGGCACGCGCCATCGTTCAGGGGTTGAGCAATCCGAGGTGCCGCTCCGCCGAACGACAACAGGTCGCGCGCGAATTGTTCTACAGACCCGGAACGGCAGCGGACCGCGCGGTTGCGCTCCTCTATCACCTCCTCGAGCTGCCCGCCCCGGTCCAGGCCCAGGCGGGCCTGAGCACGGACGCGATCGAGACCGTCGCGGCGGCTGGATAGCATGGCACCGCCTCGGTCGCTCACTGTCCTGATATGCACCTACAACCGCGCGAGGCTCCTGGAAGACACGCTGTCATCTTTATCGGCAGTCGATCCGCCGCCGGGGTGTGCCGTGGACATCGTGGTGGTCGACAACAACTCCTCGGACGAGACGCGGCAGGTTGTCCGGCAGGCGGCGGATCGCGGCCCGTGGCCGATCCAGTACGCACTGGAGCTGCGGCAGGGCAAGAGCTACGCTCTCAATCTGGGGCTCACATTCGCAACCGGCGAGATCCTGGCTCTGACAGACGATGACGTGCTCCCGGCAAGAGACTGGATTACACGCATCGTCAGCCAGTTCAGAGCCAGTGACGAGATCGTGTTCGTGTTCGGCAAAGTGCTGCCGCGATGGGAAGTCCCGCCGCCGCCTGAACTGCTGACCACATCGGCGCGGGACATTTGGGGTCCGCTGGCGCTCATTGACTACGGCGATATGCCCGTT
>JACDBQ010000069.1 GCA_013694845.1 Acidobacteriota bacterium | reverse complement strand
GGCGATGGGCGATGGGCGATGGGCGATGGGCGACGTGCCAACGTGCGACGGGTCACGTGCAAAGAGGTGACGCAGACCACCGCAAGCACGTCAGCACATCGCACCTCGCACCTCGCACGTCGCACATCGCACGTATTTGAGTCGCACGTCTCAGTCGCAGTCGCACGTGGACTACTTCTCGATCGGCACGTTGACCATATTGCCCCACTCGGTCCAGGAACCGTCGTAGTTCCGGACGTGCTCGAAGCCGAGCAGGTACCTCAGCGCGAACCACGAGTGGCTGCTGCGTTCGCCGATCCGGCAGTAGGCGATCGTGGCCTGTTGCGGCTGCAGTTTGTTGTCTTCGCAGTACAGCTTCTTGAGCTCCTCTGCGGTCTTGAACGTGCCGTCGTCCGGGTTGATGGCCTTGGCCCAGGGGATGCTCTTGGCGCCCGGGATGTGGCCGCCGCGCAGGGCGCCCTCGTTGGGGTAGTCGGGCATGTGCATGCGCGTCCCGGCGTATTCTTCCGGGCTGCGGACGTCGACGAGCTGTCCGTTCGATTCGACGTGCGCCATCACTTCCTCGCGGAACGCGCGGTGGCGCTTATCGGACCGCTCTTCGGCGACATACTTCGTCGCCGCGTAGCTCGGGAGGTCGCGGGTGACCTCGCGGGTCTCCTTCTGCCATTTGACGCGGCCGCCGTCCATCACCTTGGCGTTGGTATGACCGAACAGCTGAAAGACCCAGAAGGCGTAGCACGCCCACCAGTTGTTCTTGTCGCCGTAGAAGACGACGGTCGTCTCTTTCGTCGCGCCAATCCGTGACATCAGCTGCTCGAACCCCTCGCGGGTAATGTAGTCGCGGCGGAGCTGGTCGTTCAGGTCGGAAGTCCAGTCCACGTGCACCGCGCCGGGAATATGTCCCGCGGCGTAGAGCAGCGTGTCTTCGTTGGACTCGATCAGGCGGACGGAGGGATCGTTCAGGTGCTGCCCGACCCAGTCGGTGCTGACGAGCACTTCGGGATGGGTGTATCCGCGGGTGGAGATGTCAGGCATGTGCGCTCCTTGAGAAGCCCCCATTATGACGAATGACGAGGAGAAGAAAAAGTACCAGTCTTGCAACGGCGGCTCGCGTAGGCTTGCACACAGGGTGTGTCTTCATTCGGCTCGCGATCGACACATTCGCGATGGTGCAAGCGCGCCCTTCCATCCGTGTAGGCCAACTTCTTGTCCGCCCGGTCATGCATTGGCCGGTAAATTCTGCCTATTGCATGCGTCGCGCGATCAGGCAGCATGCCGCGTCTTCACTCATAACGACGAACGTCGGTGAGCCGACGAGGCTTTCCGTTGCCACGTGAGCGTATCGCTCACGCGTGCGTACTGTCCTGGGAGCCCTTCATGCACAAGGTCCGCAGCTTCACTGCGCTCCTGCGGGTCACGCGCATCTACAACAGCAGTCTCTATTCGGGTTACGACACCGGCAGCACCGCGTCTCAGATCCGACAGTACCTGGCGCCCACCCAGGTCCGCGAGGTCAACTTCACCTACGACAGCGCGCTGAAGACGCTGGCGACGATGTCGTATGCCGGCAAGACGTGGACCTACGTGCACGCCGCGCACGGCGGCAGCGGCCACAGCCTGCTGCGCGAGGCGCGCGCGCCGCTCAGAGCATGTGGCGGTCGTTGGTGTAGACCTTTCGGAAGCCGTGCTCTTCGGCACAGGTCAGGTGCAGCGCGTCACCGGAGCGGACACAGATGGTCCTCGGCAGATTCAGAACGTGTTTGCGGGCTTTCTCCAATGATGCACATTGTGAGACATCGCGAACGGTCCTGCGCGTCGCGCGACGGCGACCGACGGCGCAGATCGCGCGCACAGATTACGGCAACGCTACTTCGTCGGCAGGAACTCGATCGCTACCACGCGTCGCGCGTTGGCCAGCTTCTTCCAGGTCAGTCGCACGAGATCTCCCTTGCCGCGCCCGCCGCAGGAGATCGGCCCCTTGAAGTCAGGTGTGTGCGCAATGTACTCCACGTCGCCGAGTCGCGCGGCCTCGAAGCGCTCGACCGCGTCTTTGACTCTCAGCGTGAACAGAACCGACCGGGCGCGCGGGCACTCCACCCGTTGAAGCAGGCCCTCGATCACGGATTCACCCTTCCGGAACTGGCGGTAAACGGGGCTGACGGCCGACGGCTCGGTCGGATCTACACGCCGCGGTTCCTGCACCGCGGAGAGTGCCTGCAAGGAAAGGACGAGGAGCACACTCACCACGATCACAGCGATCCCTTCCACAGAAGCGCACAACGGCGCCCAGGATACGACGCGATGCTGACACATGCCGCTGTGTGGGCGGCAAGTCGTCTCGGGGGCCGGCCGGCTTATGTCGCCGCCGGCGACGCGATGGTCAGCGCGAATCCGCTTGGTTCCGTCACTTCAAAGGCGCGAGAGCCCCACTCGGTGTCGTGCGGCTCGTTTGTCAGCGTTATGCCCGCGGCTTTCGCGCGCGCGGCGACTTGATCGATGTCACCGGCGGCCTCGATGTAGATCCGCATGCCGACGCCTTTGGTCCGATCGCGTCCCTTCTTGCCGTCGTCCTGACTCAGCCCGAGTCGGGCGTCGCCGGCTTTGAGCATGGCGCCGAGCAGTACGCCGTTCTCCTCCCAACGATCCTCGACTTCGAAGCCGAGACCGCCGAAGAAATCCAGGCTTTGCTGCAGATTGTCGACGGTCAGGCTGGGCATCACGTTCTTGCCCTGCAGCGTCTGCGTGCTGTTCTGTACATCTGCCATTGGAATCTCCAGAAGTGATCCGCGAGCGATGCGGCACACGGTCCACAGTATATCGCTTCATTCCCGGCTGCGTGGTTGCGTCAGCCAATCGGCAGAACGCCAGCCCGCCGACGCCGAAACGCCGGTTCTCAAGCCCGCCCAGAGCGCTGACAACGTGTTCCCGCACCGGAGTGCTCCGCGACATCCCGACTCGTTCATGCGAACGCCGCCCCCACCATGATCCGCCGAATGCGCATCCACGGGGATCCGTGGGAAATGCTGTTGGTCTGGGTCGGCTGCCCTTTCGCGTCGCCGCCGGTGCCGAACATCTGCCAGTGTTCCTTGCCGGAGATGGCGTCGAGGTTGGCGAAGAAGTCGGTGGTGATCGCGTTGTAGGTCACGTTGGTGACCATCCGCATCTTCTTGCCATTCTTGATTTCCCAGAAGGCATTTCCGCCGAACTGGCCGTTGTAGCGCTGTTGATCGATCGAGTAGCTGCCGCGCCCGTCGATCAGCACGCCGTCTTTCGTGTCGGCGATCATTTCGTCGGGTGTCGGTGATCCGGCGGGCCCGGCGTCGACATGGACGTTCGGCATCCGCAGAAAAGGATAGTCGCGCCACGAGTTGGCCGAGGTGCAGCCGCGGCTCTCTTTCTCGCCGATGAAATGCGCCGATTCCCGGTTGGTCTGCAGGCCAACCAGGATGCCGTCGCGGACGATCGGCCATTCCTGGGTCTTCACGCCGTCGTCGTCATAGCCGATCGTCGCGACGCCGTTGCGGATCGTGCGGTCGGCAGTGACGTTGAACAGTTTCGAGCCGTATTTCAGCTTGCCAAGATCCGAGACCTTCACGAAGCTCGTGCCGGCGTAATTGGCTTCGTAACCCATGATCCGATCGAGCTCGGTCGCGTGGGCGACGATCTCGTGGATGGTCAGCATCGCGTGAGCCGGCGTGAGGATCAGGTCCTTCATGCCCATCTCGAACGGCTTCGCCGTGCAGTACTCGACCGCCTCGGCCGCGATCCGTTCGGCGGCGTCGACCATGCCCGCGGCTTCCGCGATTTCCCATCCGCCGGTGCCCGGCACGCCGGTGAACGTGCGCGAACGGGTTTCCCCGTTCTTCCGCGCCGTGACGGTGAAGTTGGGCGTCGTGGTGTAGATCTCCTGCTCGATGTAGGAGCCCTCGGACGAGGCGAAGTACTTCCATTCGTGCTCGAGTGAGATGTTGGCGTTGACGGTCAGCACCTCCTTGTTGGCGGTGGCGAGATCGACGACTTTCTGAACCAGGGCCTGTTTATCGGCCTGCGGTATTGTCGACGGATCCTTCACCATCGGGCTGACCCAGTAGTCGGTGTAGGCGGCCACCGGCGCCAGCTTGACGTCGACTTTCTTGGCGATGGCGCTCGCCTTTGCGACCTCGCTGGCCATGCGGGTGATCCGCCGAATCTCGTCTTCGGTCACGATCGGGCTGCTGGCGAAACCCCAGACGCCGCTGTGGAT
>JACDBQ010000034.1 GCA_013694845.1 Acidobacteriota bacterium | reverse complement strand
GGCCACGGCCGTTCCGCGCTCGCGCGAAGTTGCGGTCGCGCGACAGATCGACAAGGCGCGCCTCCCAGCCGTCCAAATCCTCATGGCCAAACGACTGATGCAGGGCGATCTCCTGGCTCAGGTGCCGCGCGGCCGCGGTATCGAGGTAGAGGTTGTCGCGGTTGTAGGAGGGCTTCTCGGTGAGCGCCGCGAACGCGTGAAGTTCCACGACGAGGCGAGCGACGTCGCCGTCCCGGTCAAACGGCTGGCGCGTCCATGGCGCCGTGAAGTCCCGCCATTGCGAGAGTTCCCATGCCGCCCTGCGGAGACGATCGATCGGACCGTCCTGCCGCGAGGCCGTCCGGCCGAACCCGGTCCAGACCGAACGGCGCAATCCGCGGCGAACGCCCTCCGGAGGATCCTTGAGTTGCTCCTGAATCCATGCGCTGAAGGTTTCATCGAACAGGCGTTCCGCCTGCCCCTCCGTCAGGACGGTGAACAGCGGATCGACCCGCGCTTCGACCGGCCGCTCGCGCAGGAGCTCGGCGCAGAAGCCATGGATCGTGCTGACATGCGCCTCTTCAAGGCCGGCGAGCGCGGCGTCGAGGCGATCCTTGACCGCCGGATCCTCCAGAGCCGTCCGTTCCTTCTCGAGCGCTTCCCGCAGCCGCAGTTTCAGCTCGCCGGCGGCCTTTTCGGTGAAGGTGACGGCGACAACGTTACCCACCTTCTCGGCGCGACCGGTGGCAAGGATGCGCAGGATCCGCTTGACGAGCTCGGTCGTCTTGCCCGTCCCCGCGGCGGCTTCGACGACCAGGGTGTCGTCGAGCGCGTTGGCGATGGCGTCACGAGCGTTCTGATCGGCCAGCCTTGCCATCACGCCTTCTCTCGAAGCGCTGCGAGATCCGAAAGCTTCTCGGGCATCTTGTTCGCGACCCGCTGCTCTTCGTGGGGACCGCACACCGCTCGAAAATCGCACCAGGCGCACGCTCCCTTGTCTGGCGCCGCCGGCAGGAAACCGAGCTCGATCGCGCGGTCGACGATCTCGAGTGCCTCGAGACCGGCGCGACGGTTCGCGTCGTTGATCGGGATCTCGTGGTCCGTGAAGCCCCCCGGCGCAGTGCAGTAGAACAGCCGGCCGGACGTCACGGTCGCCCCCAACGCCTGCTGCACGGCAAGACTGTAGAGCACCGGCTGGAGGATGGCGCCGCCCCCGATCACGGTCTTCCAGGTCGTGCGGTTCCTGCCTGTCTTGTGGTCGGTGACCCGGAGCAATGGCTGTCCGCGTTTGTTCTCCACCAGGTCAATGGACCCGCGAAGCAGGAAGCGTCCGTCCACCAGCACGGGATCGGGCAGGCTGTGCGGATCTCTGCCTTCGGCGGCGAGCTCCCTCGGTAGTCCGAAGCTGAGCTCGAAATAGGCGGGGATCCAGTCTCCCGCGTCCTTCAGGCGCCGCACCCACACGCGCAGGTCCTTGGCGATGTCGGCGATCTCGTCGCGCCAGACCCGCTCGATCGCCGGCGCCAGCCTCTCGTGGTACCTGGAGGCCACTCGCGTGATGATCCGCTCCAGCGTCTGCAAGGCGACCGGCAGCTGCGCCTCGACCACCGGGAGTCGACCGTCGGCCTGCATCGAGCGGAAAAACTCGGCCTGCACCTCGTGAAACAGCGCGCCGCGCGTCAGCGGATCCAGCTTCTGCAGCGGTTCGGGCTCTTCGGCCGGGTGCAGCCGATAGATGGCCGAGAGCAGGAACTGGTACGGGCAGGACGCGAACTTCTGAAGCGCCGACAGCGAATACGCGCGAGTGGCGAGCCGCTGCGAATCGAGCACCGGTTTCGTGTTGCTGTTGAGGCGGGTGATGCCATCGAAGGCGGTCCATTGCGAACGGGCGCGGCCCCAGCGGGCGGTCACCGACCGTTTCAGGTTCTCGTTCAGCCGCAGCAGATAGTGCGCGTGTCCGCGTACGCGCGCGCTGTCAGCATCCAGCAGCTCGCGCAACACGGCGAGATCGTGCTCGAGATCGTCGATCGCGGTCTTCGGATCCGGCGGCGAGGGCCACGCCAGGCCGGCGCCACCAACCGTGGCGGCGCTGGTCTGCAGCTCCTCGTGACTCGGGATTCGTCCGGTAATGGCACGCATGACATCCAGCGCGTAGAACGAGGGGACGCGAGGTCGTGACTCCGCCATCTCGATGCGCGGGTACGACAGCCACAGCCGATCGGTTGCCGCACCGACCGCGAGCCGCAGGAGGAGGCGCTCGGCCTGCGCCCGCGCCTGCTGCACCGGGAGGTCCGCGCCGAGCGGCATGCGCAGCTCCTCGTCGAGCATCATCGGGTCCTCGTGGGGCTTCTGCGGAAACATGCGTTCCGCGAGGCCCGGCACGAAGACGACTTTGAACGTTCGCCCTCGTGCCTGCAGCGGGCTGCCGACAAACACCCTGCCGTACCGCGACTTCGGCGACTCACTCTCGAGCAGCAGGAGCCGCTCGGTGATTACCTCCCGTGCTTCTTCCAGCGACACCGGACCGATCTCGCTCATCGGCCGCAGCTCCCCGAGCACGCGGAGCACGCGCTCGGGGCGGCGAAGGACACGCGGCGCGAGCGCGCCGAACCGATCCAGCCACTCACCCCACGAGCCGTGCTCCGGCCACGCGGCCAGCTCGTCGATGATCGGCAGCGCGAACGTGCGCAGGTGCACCAGGTTCCGTCGATCGCGCTCGAGCCGCGCGACACGCGGGCTGTCGGGATCCTCCTTCGACTCCGCGAGGATCTTGATCCGATACTCCTGGTCGAGCCCAGCGAGCCGCCGGTGCCAGCGGTGCGGGTCCCCGCCAATCACCGCGGACTCGACGATGAGCGTCTCCCATTGCCACGGGGCGCGCAGCGATCCGTCGACGACCGCGGACTCGTCTGGCGCATCATCTCCGGTGCTGCCTGTCGTCCGGTCTGTCGTGGCCCCCGGGTCCACATCCTGAGCCGGCCCGTCTTGGTCGCCCTCGTCCGACGGCACACCCTCCGCGGCCGCGCGCAGACCGTCCAGCACCTCGTCGTCGGGGACGATGAAGTCGAATTCGCGGCGAGGGCCGTCCAGCTGCGGGACCTGTGCGAGCGACAGGTACTCGGCAAAGCGGCGCGCGGAGAGCCTCTCGCACCTGCACGCGAGGATCGCGAGGAAGGCACGCCCCGCCGGGTGCGGACGACGGGTGCCGCGGTCGAAGAAGGCGGGCACACCAGGCTCTGCCCGGTCCGTTCGGTCCGATGGCTCCGTCGAGTCCTTCGCGGTATGCACTCGCCGAAAGGCGTGCTCGAGCAGACCGGCGTAGCGGTCGGGTGAACGGACGAACACAGCAATCTCATCGAATTTTACGCCGCGCCGAACCTCGTCGAGGACGCGACGGGCGATCTCGACGCACTCTCGTCCCTCACCGGGAGCGGAGAAGAACTGCACGTCCCCCTGCGGCGTGCGTTCCTGCAGCTTCGACCTGGCGAACATGTAGCGGCGGAGTGCGACCAGATCCGCCGGGCCCGACTGGACCAGCAGTTCCGGCGTGAGGCGCAGCCCCTTGAACCTGTTGAGGGCGGCGATATCGCCGAACGGGACGGTGATGAGGACGTCGCTCGACGCCGAGATCAGCGCCCGGACGAAGTCGAACTCCAGGCGGGTATCGAGCGGCACATCGAGGAGCAGGAGCGGCGCGCTCAGATCGATGCCCGCAGCCGTGCCGCTGGTCACGGCGTCGGTCGCAACCGTGAACACAGTCGCGCGATCACGCGCCGTTGCGGCGCTGAAGTGCGCTTCGAAGCGCTCGAGCAGCGCGGCAAGGTCCGGGCCGCCGAGCGGCAGCTCAGACAGGGCTGCCGGAGTGACGCCCGCCAGCCGGAGCTCCTGGAGGGTGCGCGCGAGCGCCCGGGCAAAGCCCGGCGTCCTTGCCACCGGCGCGAAGTAGCTCAACGCATCGGCCTGCTGCGCGTCGAACGCCGCACGGGCGGCCACCGCCTCGGTCCCGAGGTATGTCGCCGGCGCGTAGCCGTCCAGAGCGAGCGTTGGCGAGGCGAGACGCGCGGCCAGTTGCGTGAGGCTGAACCGGTGCAATCCGATCGTCGCGCCGGAAGCGACCGCGATCGATCGCGCCAGGTCGTCCACGCTGCCCCGCGACGCGCCGACCATGTGCACATCGGCTGTTCGCGCGATGTGGGCTGCGGCGAACGCGCGCGCCTCCGCCAGCCGCAATTGGGTCGCGGACGATTCGACGACACGGATGTCAGGGGAGTTCGAGAAATGCGTGCGCGCCATCAACCGCTCCGTCCCGGACGCCGTGCCGGGTCACCGTGATCAACCGCGCCTCGCGGTTGAGAAAGTGGTGGGAGGATAGCACAACGACGGCAACAGCCGCCGGGGGGAACTGACGCTGCCTTTTTTCTCACGAAGCTCGCAAAGCCCACGAAGGACTTGTTTTTTGACCGGGGTCGTCGCCTGCAGGGTGGCCGATGCGTTGGTGCCGCGCTCAGCGCGGCCCTGCAGCTGTGGAATGTTTTCTTTGTGGACTCCGAGAGCTCTGTGAGAAAGAGACCGCGAACGACGTCGCATGGTTTACGCGCATATACTGCGCCGCATGAGAATCGCTCCTATGGGTTTGAAGGCGTGTGCGACCGCGATCGTGTTCGGCATCCTCCTCATCGTCAGCCTTCACGCGCAGGCCCGCGCCACGACGCCGAAGGAGCAGTTCGGATTCGATATCGGCGACGACTATCAGCTCGCCAACTACACGCAGATCTCGGATTACTGGCGGAAGCTCGATGCGGAGTCGGATCGGCTGGTGCTTCAGGAAATCGGGAAGACGGCCGAGGGCCGGCCGCACCTGATGGCGATCGTCACATCGCCGGAGAACCACCGCAACCTCGAGCAGTACCGCGGGATTGCCCGGCGGCTCGCGTTCGCTGAAGGGCTCACTGACGACCAGGCGCGCGCGCTGGCGAAGGAGGGCAAGGCGGTCGTCTGGATCGACGGTGGCCTGCACGCGACCGAGACGCTCGGCGCGCAGCAGCTCGCGCAAACAGTCTACGAGATGGTCAGCCGCACCGACGAGGAGACCACGAGATTCCTGAACGACTGCATCATCCTGTTCGTTCATGCGAACCCGGACGGGAACGACCTGGTCGCGGACTGGTACATGCGAAACCCGGATCCGGCAGCCCGATCCCTCGCGGGCCTCCCGCGGCTGTACCAGAAGTACATCGGCCACGACAACAACCGGGACTTCTTCGCCTCCACCCAGGCAGAGACCGAGAACATCAACCGCGTCCTCTATCACGACTGGGTGCCCCAGATCCTCTACAACCATCATCAGAGCGGCCCGGCCGGCACCGTCGTCTGGTCGTCACCGCAGCGTGATCCCTACAACTACAATCTCGATCCGCTGCTGATCCTGGGTCTGCAGGCGCTCGGGACGCACATGCATCAGCGGCTCGCGACCGAGGGCAAGCCGGGCGCCACGATGGCCTCGGGTGGCGCGTACGACGGGTGGTGGAACGGCGGGATCCGGAATACCGGGAACTTCCACAACGTGATCGCGATCCTTACGGAGACGATCGGCAGCCCGACACCTATGCGGATTCCGTTCGTGCCGGCGCGGCAAATCCCGACCCGCGATCTTCCTTACCCAATCGCACCGCAGGAATGGCGCTTCAAGCAGTCGATCGACTACTCGATGTCCCTCAACCGCGCGGTGATCGACTACGCGTCCCGGAATCGCGAGCTGGTGCTGTTCGACATCTACCGCATGGGGCAGCGGTCCATCCAGCGCGGGAGCGAGGACACATGGACGGCTTCGCCTTCGCGGATCAATGCGACGGCGGCAAATGATCCGAACGCCTGGGCGTCTCTGCGCACGCCGGAGCTGCGCGATCCCCGCGGCTACATCATCCCGGTCAATCAGCCGGACTTTCCCACCGCGGTGAAGTTCGTCAACGCGCTGCGCGAGGTGAACGTGACCGTCCATCGTGCGACGCGCGACTTTGCCGTCGCGGGAAAAACCTATGCCGCCGGATCGTTCGTCGTGATGACCGCCCAGGCATTTCGTCCGCACATCATCGACATGTTCGAGCCGCAGGATCACCCCAACGTCATCCCGTATCCGGGCGCGCCACCGACGCCTCCCTACGACAACGCGGGGTGGACACTCGCGTTCCAGATGGGCGTGCAGTTCGACCGCATCCTGGAGCCGTTCAGCGGACCGTTCGAGAAGGTGACGGAATGGAACGCCAAGCCACCCGCCGGCCGGCTCGGTGTGCTGACCAATGCGAAAACGTACGCGCTGTCCCGCGATGCGAATGACGCGGTCACCGCCGTGAATCGGATGCTCGCCGCCGGCGAGCGGGTCCGGATGGCGGAGGCGTTCTACTTCGACGCCCGTCCCGCCACGATGACACGGCTGCAGGCGGTCGCGCAGGAGCTCGGGCTGAATTTTCAGGGACTGACCCTCGACCCGGCGCTGGCGCCGATCACCCCTCCCCGCGTCGGATTGTGGGATCAGTACGGCGGCTCCATGCCGTCGGGGTGGACGCGGTGGATCCTCGAGCAGTTCGAGTTCCCGTTTAGCCGCGTCTTTGCTCAGGAACTGGACGCCGGCAACCTGAACGCGAAATTCGACTCGTTGATCTTCGTCGACGGCGCCATCCCGGCGCCCACCGACGGCACGGCCGGCGGCGGTCGGGGCGGCCGCGGCGGAGGTGGGCAGCCCGGTCCGACTGACGTGCCGGCGGAGTACCGCGCCCATCTGGGCCGGATCACGGCGGACGTCACCATCCCGAAGCTCCGCGAGTTCGTCGAAGCCGGCGGCACGCTCATCGCGATCGGCAGTTCGGCGCAGAACATCGTCCGGCATTTGAAGCTCCCGCTCGAGGATCACCTGATCGAGGGGGGCAAGCCGTTGTCACGGGCGAAGTACTTCGTGCCCGGGTCGGTGCTGACGGCGACAGTCGACACGCGACATCCCGTCGCGGCCGGGATGCCCGAGCGCACGCACTTCTTTTTCGACAACAGCCCGGTCTTCCGGTGGACGGAGGCGTCCAAAGGCAGCGTGCGGCCGATTGCGATGTTCGACACCGAGTCTCCGCTGAAAAGCGGATGGGCGTGGGGCCAGCCGTATCTGAAGGGTGGGATCGCCGCCGCTGAGGTCACTCTCGGTAAGGGCCGGGTGTACCTGTTCGGCCCCGAGATCCTGCAGCGCGCGCAGCCGCACGGCACCTTCAAGCTGCTGTTCAACGCACTGCTACAGGGTCCAGGGGGCCAGGCCCCTTAAGGGGCCTGGCCCCAATCCTCACAAGTCCCAGGGAACACGGAAGTTCGGAGAGGGCGGATGTACCCTAAAACGCCCACATCAGGCGGACGCCGCCGCTCAGGATCTTGTAGGGGCTTTCGTCGGTAATCAGGCCCAGTGTCAGGCGCAAGTCAGGGGCGACGGTGAGCGTGTCGGTAATCCGCGCCAGGACCATCACGCCCCCGGTCAGACCGCCGCCGGTAATGGTCCGCGTCGAATCATCATCCCGGACAGTGGGGTCGTTCAGCGGGATCCGCGGATCGTCAGGCACATGGGTAATCGTGCGGATCA
>JACDBQ010000017.1 GCA_013694845.1 Acidobacteriota bacterium | reverse complement strand
GCCGAAGGAATGACCGTCGCCGACCTGGCCACGAAGCTGGACGTCAAGGCGAAGGACGTCATGAAGAAGCTGATGGATCGCCGGATGATGGTGACCATCAACAGCACGCTCGACGACGAGACGGCGGCAATGGTGGCGCGCGAGTTCGGCGCCGATGTGAAGATGCAGTCGTTCGAAGAGGAGATGCTGCAGGTCGAGGCCGAAGACGTCAACGAGGCTGACCGGGTGACCCGTGCCCCGGTGGTCACGGTCATGGGCCACGTCGACCACGGCAAGACGACGCTGCTCGATGCGATCCGATCGGCTCGCGTCGCCGAGCGTGAAGCCGGAGGGATCACTCAGCACATCGGCGCGTATGCGGTGAACGTCAACGACCGCAACGTCGTGTTCCTGGACACGCCAGGTCACGAAGCGTTCACCATGATGCGAGCCCGCGGCGCGCGTGTCACCGACGTCGTCATTCTCGTCGTTGCTGCAGACGACGGGGTCATGCCGCAGACCAAGGAAGCGATCGACCACGCGAGGGCGGCGGGTGTTCCGATCCTGGTGGCAATCAACAAGATCGACAAGGCCAACGCCAATCCCGAGCTGGTCAAGAAGGAGCTGTCGGATCTCGGTCTCACGCCGGAAGCGTGGGGCGGCCAGACCGTCATGGTCGAAGTGTCGGCCAAGAAGAAGGAGAACCTCGAGTTGCTGCTCGAGATGATCCTGCTCGTGACCGAGATCAGCGATCTCAAGGCGAACCCGAAGCGCAATGCGTCGGGCACGGTGCTCGAGGCGAAGCTCGATAAAGGGCGCGGTCCGGTGGCCACGATCCTGGTGCAGGACGGCACGCTGCGCGTCGGCGACACGCTGATCGCCGGCACGATCGTCGGCAAGGTGCGCGCCCTGATCGATGATCGGGGGCGACAGATCAAGGTGGCCGGCCCGGCGACGCCAGTCGAGGTCCTCGGGCTCGGCGGGCTTCCGGTTCCGGGAGACCCATTCCAGGCGCTGACGGACGCGGCGAAGGCACGCCAGATTGCGATGTTCCGACAGTCCCAGGCGAAGGAAAAGGCACTCGGCAGCCGCGGCGGCCGTCTCACCCTCGAATCGCTCCAGGCCCAGATTACCGAAGGCGGCATGAAGGAGTTGCCGATCATCGTCAAGGCGGACGTGCAGGGCTCCTCCGAAGTACTTGGCGACACGCTGACGAAGCTGAGCGACGAAAAGGTGAAAGTCCGGATCATTCACAGCGGCGTCGGCGCGATCAACGAGTCCGACGTGCTGCTGGCAACCGCATCCAATGCCATCATCATCGGCTTCAACGTGCGGCCGGATCGCAACGCGGCGGACGTCGCGGATCGCGAGAACGTGGAGATCCGGCTCCACTCCGTCATTTACAACGTCGTGGACGAGATGAAGAAGGCCATGGCCGGCCTGCTCGATCCGACGTTCAGGGAAGTGCGCGTCGGGGCAGCCCAGGTCCGCGAGACCTTCAGGACGCCGAAGTTCGGAACGATTGCGGGCTGCATGGTCACCGAGGGCCGGATCACGCGGTCCGGCGATTCGCAGGCACGCCTCATCCGCGACGGCGCCGTCGTGCACGAAGGCAAGATCGGTTCGCTCCGACGATTCAAGGACGACGTCTCGGAAGTGAAAACCGGCTTCGAGTGCGGCATCGGCTTCGAGAAGTACAACGACGTGAAGGTCGGTGACGTCATCGAGGTATTCGTCAACGAACGGGTCATGACTCCTGTGGGCTAACTGATCGGTCATTGCTTTTCCATGGCCCAAGGCTCCCGACCCGATCGTGTTGGAGATCAACTGCGCCAGGAGCTCGCCGAGCTCATCGCGCGAGAACTGCACGATCCCGGCATCGGCTTCCTGACGCTCACCCAGGTGAAGGTCACACCCGACCTTCAGCAGGCGCGGGTCTACTACACGACCCTCGGCGACCAGGCGCAGCGCAAGGAAACGGGCCGGGCACTCGGCCGTGCCACCCCGTTTCTACGCCGGCAGGTCGGCCAGCGCTTGCGGCTAAAGCATGTGCCGGAGCTCGAGTTCTTCTACGACGAGAGCATCGAGCGCCAGGACCGGATCGAGCGGATCATCCTGGACATCCAGGCCGAACGTGTAGAAAACCCCCACTTGAACGACCTGCCTGCTGGAGACGATGACAGCAACGAACCCCGATAGCCATTCTGGTCTCGAGACCGGTTCCGGACTGACCAGCCCGGTCGAAGCCATTCGCGACGAAATACTGAAGCGGCGGCGATTCCTGATCACGTCGCACGCGAGGCCCGACGGGGATTCGATCGGCTCTCAACTCGCGATGGCGTTCGCACTGGACGCGCTCGGCAAAGAGGTCCGCATCGTGAACGCGGATGCGGCGCCCGACCACTACCAGGATTTCCCGGGTATGGACCGGATCGAGATCGCAACGAGGGTGGAGCGACCCGACGTCGATGCGGTGATCGTGATGGAGTGCAGCGAGCTCGGGCGGACGGGGGTGGCCGGGCTCGAGCACCAGTTCCTGGTCAACATCGACCATCATGCTGGGAATCAGATGTACGGCGCCGTCAACTGGCACGACGAAGCGTCAGCCGCGTGCGGCGAGATGGTCTTCGATGTGATCCAGGCCCTGGGCGTGGAGCTCACCGAGGAAATCGCGACGCATATCTATCTCGCGATCCTGACCGACACGGGCTCGTTTCACCATTCGAACATCACTCCCCGGACGTTCGATATCTGCCGCCAGTGCGTGGAAGCAGGCGTCACGCCGGCGGTGATGGCGCGGCGTGTGTTCGACAGCAACAGCTTCGGCAAACTGAAACTGATTGGAGCGCTGCTCGACGACATGGAGCTCGCAGACGAGGGGCGCCTGGCCGTCCTTCACCTCGATGACGATATGCTCGCGGCGACCGGCAGCACGAACAACGACACCGAGGGGCTGATCAACCTGCCGCTGACGGCGCGCGAGATCCAGGCCGTCGTGTTCTTCAAGGTCACGCAGACCGGCGAGGTGCGGGTCAGTATGCGGTCGAAGTACGACGTCGACGTCCGCAAGGTGGCCAGCGAATTCGACGGCGGCGGCCACAAGAACGCCGCCGGCTTCACCGTTAGCGGCCCTCTCGAGGCGGTCCAGGCGGGGATCGTTCAGCGCCTGGTCGGGGCGATCGCGGCCGGACTGCAGGCCAGGCCGTAGGACGGCTTCGGGCTTAGTAGTTGGGCCTTGAGCTTCGGGCCCAGAGGCCGAAAATCCAAGAGCCGAAAGTCCAAAGCCTATCCATG
Source organism: Acidobacteriota bacterium (assembly GCA_013694845.1). Lineage (GTDB taxonomy): Bacteria > Acidobacteriota > Vicinamibacteria > Vicinamibacterales > 2-12-FULL-66-21 > JACDCA01. The sequence goes on along the minus strand of JACDBQ010000017.1, from coordinate 3,409 downwards.
GACGGCGTCCTCGTCATCGACAAGCCACCGGGACCGACCTCGCACGATGTCGTGGCGTGGGCGCGGCGCGTCCTTCGTGAGAAGCGGATCGGCCACACCGGCACGCTCGATCCTCTTGCCACGGGCGTGCTGCCGCTGGTGATCGGACGCGCGACGCGTCTGGCCTCGCTCCTGTCATCGGCCGAGAAGGAATATGAGGCGTCGGTGCGGCTCGGGGCAGCAACCGACACCTACGACGCCACGGCCAGGCTGGCGGCCGGCGGGCCCCCGCCGACCGATCCGCAAATCGAGCCAGGGCAGGTCGAAGAGGCTCTCGCGGGTTTCCGCGGCACCTTCGAACAGATGCCGCCTCCCTACTCTGCGAAGAAGGTCGGGGGGATACCGGGTTACCGGCTCGCGCGCAAAAACGCTCCCACGACGTTGTCACCGGTATCGGTCACGGTGCAGGAGCTGACGCTACTGGGCATCGAGTCGGGGCTGATTCGGCTCCGAGTGGTTGGTTCGCCAGGCTTTTACGTCCGCTCGCTGGCTCATGACCTCGGGGTACGCCTCGGGTGCGGCGGCCACCTCGAGACGCTTCGGCGCACGCGGGCCGGCCGGTTCGCTCTGGATGTGGCGGTCCGGCTGGAGGATCTCGAGAGAGATGCCCTGCTCGCCGAAAGCCGCCTCGTCCCCATCGACGCGATGCTGCCGGATCTGCCGGCCGTGCAACTCAACGAGCGCGGCGCCCGAAAGGCGTCTCACGGCAACTCCCTGAGTTCAGAGGACTTGGCCGAAACGGGGCCTGGCCCCGATTTGCACCGGACCGCCGGCCAATCGGGGCCAGGCCCCGGGAGGGTACGGCTGATGGACCCTGACGGCCGGCTGCTGGGGATCGCCGAATCCGGGGCGGACGGGCTTTTGCGCCCCTCGATCGTGCTGGTGTAAGATATTGACTCTATTGGAATTGACGGCGGACCGGTGCAGCGCAATCCGCGCTGATGTCTGGACCGTACGTGGAGGTAGCGAGTGGCATTTACCAAGGATCGCAAGACCGAAGTCATCGGCAGTTACAAAACCCACGGCAACGACACCGGCTCCCCGGAAGTCCAGGTAGCGCTCCTCAGCGAACGCATCAATTACCTGACCGAACATTTCAAAACTCACGCGAAAGACCATCACTCGCGCCGCGGGCTGCTCAAGCTCGTCGGCCAGCGCCGCAGCCTGCTCGACTACCTGAAGGGCAAGAACGTGGACCGCTACGCCGACCTGATCAAGCGCCTGGGGATCAGAAAGTAAACGGCTCCCGGCTCCCGGCTTTCGGCTCCAGACCCTGGTAGCTCGGAGCCGGCGGGTCGGGGTCGATCGCCGGACGCCACAAGCCTACAGCCGGGCGGGCGAAGCACACCGGAAGCTGGCGCAGCTCACAAGAGACAGAGAGACTTATGCACACACGTGAAATCAACGTTGCCGGTCGCACGATCTCGATCGAGACCGGACGGCTGGCCAAGCAGGCCGACGGGGCCGTCATCGTGCGCCAGGGGGATACCATGGTGCTCGTCACCGCCTGCGCGGACGCCAGCCCGCGCGAAGGCGTCGACTTCCTGCCGCTGACCTGCGACTACAAGGAGAACACCTATGCGTCCGGGCGGATCCCCGGCGGCTTCTTCAAGCGCGAAGGGAAGCCGCCCGAAAAGGAAGTGCTCACGAGCCGACTGATCGATCGTCCGATCCGGCCGCTGTTCCCGTCCGGGTGGCGCAACGAGTCACAGATCATCGCGCTGGTGATCTCGGCCGATTCGGACAACGACTCGGACGTGCTCGCGATCACCGGCGCCTCGGCGGCGCTCGCACTGTCGAGCATTCCCCAGACCCGGACGATCGCCGGGGTGCGCGTTGGCCACGCGGACGGCGACTTCATCGTCAACCCGACCTTCGAGCAGCGGAAGCGCAGCACGCTCGATTTGATCGTCGCCGGCAGCAAGGACGGCATAGTGATGGTCGAGGCAGGCGCGAAAGAAGTGCCTGAGGAACAGATGGTCCAGGCGCTGGAGCGCGCGCACGCGGCAATCAAGGAGATCGTGGCGGGCATCGACGCGCTGGCGGCGCAGGCGGGCAAGACCAAGAGGGTCCCCTCCGCGGTGAAGGAAATCCCAAAGGACTTCATCAAGGAAGTCGAGGACGCGGTCCTCGGTCCGCTGACCGCCGCGATGAAGATCAAGGACAAGCTCGAGAACTACGCGACCGTCGACCAGGTCGTAAAGGGGTTCATCGCGAGCCTCCCGCAGGACGACACAGAAAAGAAGGCCAACGCCAAGTCGATCCTCGGTGGCCTGAAGGAAAAGGTGCTCCGCGATGAAATCCTCGAGCGCGGCCACCGGCTCGACGGGCGCAAGTTCGACGAGATCCGCAACATCACCATCGAGGTCGGCGTCCTCCCCCGTACCCACGGCTCCTGCGTGTTCACGCGCGGCGAGACCCAGGCGCTGGTCACGGCGACGCTTGGCACCGCCGACGACCAGCAGAAGGTCGAGACCGTCGACGGCGAGACGTGGAAGCGGTTCATGCTCCATTACAATTTCCCCCCGTTCTCGGTCGGCGAGGTGAAGTTCATGCGCGGACCGGGACGGCGTGAGATCGGCCACGGCGCGCTCGCGGAGCGTGCGCTCGCTCCGATGATGCCGGCCGAGGAAGGGTTCCCCTACACCGTCCGGGTCGTCTCCGAGATTCTCGAATCCAACGGCTCGTCATCGATGGCGTCGGTATGCGGCGGATCGCTCGCCATGATGGATGCCGGGGTACCGCTCAAGGCACCGGTAGCCGGCATGGCGATGGGTCTCGTGATGGACGAAGAGAGCGGCAAGCACGCCATCCTGTCCGACATCGCCGGTGCCGAGGACCACTACGGGGACATGGACTTCAAGGTGACCGGAACGGCGACCGGCATCACCGCCCTGCAGATGGACATCAAAGTTTCCGGGATCACGACCGAGATCATGCGCAAGGCACTCGAGCAGGCGCGCCAGGGCCGGATGCACATCCTCGGCAAGATGCAGGACACGCTGTCCAAGTCGCGCAACGACGTGTCGGCATATGCGCCACGCATCGTGACGATCCGCATTCCGGTGGACAAGATCCGCGACGTCATCGGACCAGGCGGAAAAATGATCCGCAGCATCATCGAGCGCACGGGCGTGAAGATCGATGTCGAGGACGACGGTCGCGTCAACGTGGCGTCGGCCGACGAAGCCTCCGCGCAGAAGGCGATCGGCATCATCCAGGAGCTGACCGCGACGCCGGAGCTGAACAAGACGTATCTCGGGAAGGTTCAGCGCATCACGGACTTCGGGGCCTTCGTCGAGATCATGCCGGGGCTCGACGGGCTGCTGCATGTCTCGGAGATCGCGCACTACCGGGTGAAGGATGTGCG
>JACDBQ010000931.1 GCA_013694845.1 Acidobacteriota bacterium | reverse complement strand
CCCCGTAGCTGTGCCCGCCGATCGCGAGACGCGTCCGGTCGGCAAGGCCGCGCCGATCGAGCTCGTCGATGACCGTGGACAGGTTGGTGCGCAGGTCGTGCACAATATCATTTCTCGAATCGGCGGGACCCGCGGTTCCCGCCTGGCGGTCCGTCCAGCAAACGGCTGGAAGCCCGGGGCCGTCTAATAGCACAATGCTGACTGTGCTTCGCCTCATCTTTATCGCGTCGACGATCATCATTGCGACCGGAGTGCCCCGATTGGCCCAGGTCCCCCCGCCGCGGGACTCGGTTCCGGCGACGCAACCGGCCCCTGTCGTCGGGACCGCCCTGATCGCCGGCACCGTGACAATGGCCGGCGGCACACAACCGGCGCGAAAAACACGGGTCAGCCTGTCAGGAACCGATATCCGCGGCGGGCGTTCTGCCACGACAGACGACCAGGGAGCGTTTTCGTTTACCGCGCTCCCCCCAGGACGGTACAACCTGAGCGCCAGCAAGCCAGGGCACGCCTCTGTCAGCTACGGCCAGACCCGGCCCGGCCGGTCCGGCACCCCGATCCAGTTGTCCGACGGTCAGAAGTTCCGCGCCGACCTCCAGATTCCCAAAGGCAGCGTCATCACCGGCACCGTCCTCGATGAGAACGCCGAAGCTGCGCCGCAAACGTCGGTTCGCGTGATGCGGGTGGTCATGCAGAACGGGCGTCGAACACTCCAGGGGAGCAACAGCAGTACCACCGACGACCGCGGCATCTATCGCGTGTTCGGCCTCCTGCCTGGCGAATATGTGGTCTGCGCGACTCCTCGAAACACGAACCTCGGGGATTTCGACCGCGCGCAGGTCGAGCTTCAGGCGCTGCAACAGAGTTTCGACGCGCTGTCGCGCGTCAACGAGGAGCAGGCGCGCGCGATCGGCGAACGCCTCTCGTCGCTGAGGGGCTCGATGCCGCCCGCGGAGGACGCGGCCGCCCCGGGATACTCGCCGATCTGCTATCCAGGAACGGTGTCCGCTTCAGCAGCCACGCCCGTGCCCCTGGGTGTCGCGGAGGAGCGACCCGGCATCGACGTCCAGCTCCAACTCGCGCCACTGGCCCGGGTCGAAGGGACGGTGGTGAACGCCACCGGCGCCCAGGTCCGCGAGATCAACGTCACCGCGACCGACGCCCAACAAACCGGCTTCTCGATGGGCAACATCAGCGCACGTGCCGACAGCGAAGGCAGGTTCCGCCTGATGAACGTGCCGCCCGGACAGTACCGCGTGACCGCACGGGCGACGGTCGCGCCATCCCGGGAGGCACCGCCTCCCGGCGGTCCGGCGGCGACCGGGCGCGGGCGCGGCGGCCCACCGCCGTTGCCACGGCCCGAACCGATCACCGTCTGGGGCGCCGCCGACATCAGCGTCGACGGGCGAACGCTCTCGAACGTGTTGCTCACTCTTCAACCAGGCATCAGCATCTCGGGACAGATCGCCTTCGATGGGGCGACACCTCCGCCGGCCGACCTGGCGCGAATGCGGGTATCGATGTCGCCGGTCGAACCCACGCCTTTCGGCGGGTCGGCGTCCGGACGGGTCGACGCCGGTGGACGCTTCACGGTCCCGAGTGTCGTGCCGGGCCGGTACCGGCTGAGCGCGAGCGGTGCCTCGGGGTGGACGGCTGAATCGTCGGTCATCTCCGGCCAGGATGCACTCGACTTCGCTTACGAAGTGAAGGGAAATCAGAACATCAGTGACGCGCTGATCACGTTGACCGACCGGCAGACCGAGCTGACCGGCGCCATGACCGACGACAAGAATCAGCCCGCGACCGGCTATACGGTGATCGCATTCCCGGCAGACGCACGGTACTGGACGGGAACCTCACGGCGCGTCCAGACGACCCGTCCGGCGACCGACGGCCGCTTCGCCTTCCGCAACCTGCCGCCCGGCGACTACCGGCTGGCGTCGGTGCTCGACCTCGAGCCCGGGGCAACCTCAGATCCCGCCTTCCTGCAGCAGCTCGAGGCCTCGTCCTTGCGCGTGACGCTGCAACCCGGGGAGAAGAAGATCCAGGACATCAAACTGTCGGGACAGTAGGCTCGGGGCTCGGGGGGGCTCGGGCTAGAGCCAGAAGCCCAAAGCCCGCGTTCTGAAGAACGTCGGAGTCACACGCTATACCGCACTCGTGCAGTGCGCGCAGCGCGTCGCCTTCCGCGGGATCGTCGACAGGCACAGCGGACAGTCCTTCGTCGTCGGCGCCGGACCTTCCTGCTTGCTCTTCAGACGATTGACCTGCCGGACAATGATGAAAACGACGAACGCGATGATCAAGAAGTTGATGACGTCGGTGATCAACTGCCCGTACATGATGATCGGAACACTGTTGGTCTTGGCCTCGGCGACCGAGGTCGGCACGCCTCGCGACGCGTCAAGCACGTAGAAGAGATTGGTGAAGTCGTTGCCGGCGGTGATCAAGCCGATCGGCGGCATCAGGATCCCCTCCGCGAACGTCGTGACGATCTTCCCGAACGCCGCTCCGATGACCACCGCGACTGCCAGGTCGATCACGTTGCCACGGGCGATGAACTCACGAAATTCTCTCAGCGTGCGGCGCATGCTAGCACGCACTGGGAACCCGGACCATCAGCCCGAACGGCGAGTGACGGCCTCGCAAGCCACGACTCACCTCATGTGGAGCGTCTCGATCCTGCCGGTCACCGTCGCGTCAGCGAACGAGACGAAGACGTCACCATCGCCCGCCGAAAGCGCGAAAGACATCCGTCGGTCCAGTCTTGCCACCAATGCGACGATCAGGGACCGGTCGATCGCACGTAACCCAATCTCATCGGCCCGGTGAATTTTCGAGGCTGCGAGGCCGGCGAGCCACTGGGTCGCTTCCTTGTGGATGTACACCGCCACGCGTGGCGCCGACTTCGCCGCCTTGTGAAGGCGGTCGGCCGCGGGCGTGCCGATGTCGATCCACGCCTGGAGGCGGCCAGTCAGGTCCCGGATCGCCAGCGGCGGCTCGTCCGGATCCGACAGTCCGCGCGAGAACTCGATCCCCTCGCCGTACTCGAGGCAGTAGGCGAGGAGTCGGGCCACCATGAACTCCTCCGACTCGGAGGGATGGCGCGGAACGCGCAGCGACAGGGTCTCGTAAACCCCGCGGTCCGAATCCGCGAGGTCGATGTCGAACGTGTAGAGCGTCGAACCAAGAGCCAACGGCTATTTGTGCGGGTGCTGACGGTAATGCTGGCGCAGCAGGTCCTTGCCGTAATCGTTGCCGCTGGGGGTGCGCACGACCACGTGGATATGCTCGCGCGTCGGCGCCTGCGGGTCCTTCGCCAGATGCCGGAGGTTGGCCGGACGCTGGTGATCGAGCTCGATCAGGATGACCGGACTCTGAATCCGGAAGTAGAACACCGCACCCGGATCGGTGGCCCCGACCCACGCGAAACGAGTCTCATCGAGATGCGCGCGCACCTCTGACATGCGGACGCGGGCACGACCCTCCTTCATGTTGTCCACGAACAGCTGGATCAAGGCGGTCAGCTGCTCACGTTGCGCGCCCGGCAGCTCCGACGCTCTCACACCCGCGTACTCGAGCACGACGTTGTCTTTGAAAGCTTCGGCCAGATTGTTGTTACCGGCCTTCGACGACTGGAGGATCGCCTTGGCTTTCTGGGCTCCATCGAGCGCCTGGACCATCGCGAGACCGGCGGCCTGCTCGTCCTGCAGGATGCTGGTCCCCTTGTATTTTCCCGCGGTCGCGGTCACGGGCTCCGAGCCCACGAACAGAGGTGTCATCACCACCTGGTCACCGAGCACGAAGTAATTGACGATCAGGTGATGGCCGTCGAGTTGCCATCCCCACGGCTCGTTCGCCGAAGGCGTGCCCATCACGGTGAGGTGGTAGAGCCACTCGCCGTATTCCTCGAAATTGTCGCCGTTCAACTCACCAAGCGTGTGGTTCAGGCGCATGATGTCCCGCGAGAGCTTCAGCCCCCTGGCGCTCAGAGAGCCGCGCAGGAGGCCGAAGGCTGACTCACGCTGCGCCTCGGTCATGTCCCGGAAGCTGACGCCCTGCCGGACGTAGAAATGCTGATTCATCCACTTCCGCCACTCTTCATCGTCCTCCTTGAAGACGGTTCGTGTGCGTTGTTCGGGCGTCAGCGATTTGAGAAACGCGTCGGCTGCCTGCTGGACCGGGGGCGGTCGACACGCCGGTCGAGCGAACGGGAAACAATCCGGCTGTGACGCTCCCGCCTGTCGTGATCCCTTTGAACGGCTCCGCCAGACCACGCTTTTCCGCGTCTGACGACTGGGTAGCCCGACGCTGCTGCAATGACTGCTGCATCGCGTAGATGCCCGGCGGGCTCACCGCGATGATCGCGGCTGCGGCCCACGTCAGGTACCGCCTCGCGCGTCGCGTCTCAGTCATGGCGGTGTGCGTCCGGCATGCCGAACATGGGCCCGGTCTGACCTTCGAAATCCACTTCGATGAGCACGGCGGGCTCGCTGCCGCCCACCCAGCCGTCGTGGCCCGGCTCGATCGCGACGGCTTGCGGCGCCTTGAATTCGAGCACGCAGCCGTCGGCGTACTCGATGTGGAT
>JACDBQ010000912.1 GCA_013694845.1 Acidobacteriota bacterium | reverse complement strand
CTTGGTGATGCGATCGAGCATCTTCGTGTTCACCAGGCCCCACATCTCGTTGCCGATGCCCACGAACACCGGGTGATTCGGCGCGATGAGATCCAGGTCCTTGCGGTTCACCTGCTCCATCACCACGGGGTTGCCGCGCGAGTTTGCATAAATCAGATCGTCGGGACGCGCTTTGTCGATCACGGCCTTCAGATGGGCGAGCGCGGCGGTCTTCCCCAGCTCCCATCGCACCGAGCCGGTGCGGATGTGGTTATCCTCGAGGAACTGAAGGTAGGCCGGAATGTACTCCGACTGGTAATGGTGCAGCGCGTACCGGTTGGGATGGGAGTGGGTATCCACAACACCAGGCATGACGGCCTTGCCGGCGAGGTCGACTTTCTTGGTCTTGGGTCCTGCCATCCGCAGGATGGCGGCGTTGGCGCCCACGGCGAGGATGCGTCCATCGCGGACCGCGACCGCCTGCGCCACGGTGAAGTCGGGCGTGTCACGGTCCATCGTCAAGACCGAGCCGTTGTGCATCACGATATCGGCATATCGGATGACTTCCGGCGGAAGATCCTGCGCGATGGGTCGCTGGACCGTACCGCCCACCAGTATGGCGACACACGCCGCCAGAGCCACCTTGCTTTTGCTCATCACGACTAGCCTCCTAGGCTGACTTCAGGTCAACGTTGAACGACATACACGAATCAGAAGCCGAATCGAAGTGCCAACTGAACCTGCCGCGCGGGCGTTACCGTGGTGGTGATACGTCCGGCGCTGCCGACCCTCGCGCCCTGCGCGTCGAACAGCAACGCCGCTGGCAGCCCGAAATTCGTCCGGTTGGTGACGTTGAAGGTCTCCACCCGCACCTGGGCGGTTCGGCGGCCCCCGAGCTGAAAGTCCTTCATCAGCGACAAATCCAGTTTGGCGAACCCTGGACCGATCAACGTGTTGCGCCCGACGTTGCCATGGAAGCCTCGCGGCTGGGGCACGAACTGCGTCGGATCGAAGTATTGATCCGGTCCGCCGAGGACCGGGTTGGTATCACCCCCGGCGGCCAGGCCGGGTCGTGAGGGTTCAGTGTGAAGCGGATGGGTGATCAGCCCGCTGCTCGTAACCGTGAAGGGGAATCCCGTCGTCGCGGTGAAGATTCCACTCAGTTGCCATCCCCCGAGCAGCGCTCCGGTCACGCCACCCAGCTCTCTGCCCCACGGCAACTGGTATCCGAAGTTCGCCGTGAACGAGTGCTCCACGTGGAAGTCCGCAAGCGCCCAGTCGCGTTCTGGATGAAACGCATCCAGCATGATCGTTCGGCCCAACTCATCCTGCAGCGTCGCCGATTGCGTGTCCATCGCCTTGGACCAGGTGTACGACGCCTGGAAATGCAGACCGGCGGAGTACCGCTGGGTGACCGTCCCTTTCAGCGCGTGGTACTTGGATTTCGCGGACGTGTCGTAGTAGTTCAGCCGCGTGAAGCTGGGGTTGTAAAACGGAGCGTTGGGCGCGTAGTAGGACTCCCCGTTGACATCGATCGGGTTCGGAACCGCCAGCTCCCTGCGGCCCGCCAGGTTGACGCCTCGAGATCCGGTGTAGCCGAGTTCGGCCACGAGATTCTGCATCAGCGAACGCTGCAGGCTTGCGCTCCACTGCATCGCATACGGATTGTCCGGCTGGTACTGAAACACATGCACGGCCTGCGGCCCTTTGGACAGCTGCTCGAGATGGGGATTCAGATTCGGAAAGAGCCCGGTGACCGACCGGACGTCCACGTCGCTCCAGAAGGGGGGCTGGCGGTCCATCGCATTGATGTAATAGCGCATCAGCAGCGGTTCGTGGAACAGCCCGAATCCACCGCGTATGGAAGTCGTCTTCCCTCCGGTCGGATCCCAGGCAAAGCCAAGTCGCGGCGAGAAGAAGCCGCCCGGGTTTTCGTAGTACGGCTCGCCCACAGTCGGCGTCGTGTCGTTCTTCGTGTCACGAAGATTCGCCAGCCGGCCGTGACGCTCGGTCGGCGACGTGAGGTACTCCCACCGTACTCCGCCGTTCAGGGTCAGCCTTTCGTGGAGCTTCAAGTCGTCCTGCACGTAAAACGCCAGCATGTTCTGGTTGAAGGTGCGATACGGGTCGGCGTTGAAACCCATGATCCGCAAGCGGCTGGGGCGGTTCTGGAGAAAATTCGACAGGCTGCCGAAGGTCCACTCTCCACCCTCACGGGAGAACTGCAGTTTGTTGTATTCGAAACGCGTCGCCACCCCGCCGAAGTGGATCGAGTGCCGCCCGAGATCGAGCGTTGCGTCGTTATTGAACTGAATGGAGTTGACGATGTCCTTTCGGGGACTTTCGGCATCGTTCAAGGACAGCAGATTCGTGACCGAGACCAGGCCGAACGGGCGCCCCTCGTAGAAGGAGAGCGACGGCGAAGGAGGGTTGACTGCTTCGCGCTGGCCGCCGACGAACGTCCGGGTATAACTGGCCCGCGCCTGGTTCACCAGACGCCGTGTCAGGACGTTCTTCTGTTCGATCGTGACGTACTGATTGCGCGTCCGGCGGGTGTTGTTGAAGAAGCCGATGGTCTGCGGATCGCTCTGATCGGATTCGTCGATCGTGTACCGGCCGAACAGGTTACTGGTCGAGCTGAAGCTGTAGTCCAGACGCACACTGCCGTAATTCTGGGTGGTCGGACGGTTCGCCACCGCCTGGTACTCCGCAGTGCCGTCGCCGAAGTCCCGGCCGGTGGGCGCTGGCCAGAGTGCGAGGTAGGGCTTCACTGCCTCGGCGACGGTGACCGTGCCGGTCGGCAAAATACCCTGGCGCGCCTGCAGCGTCGGCACTCGCGAGATCGGGTTGAGCGGGAGATCTTCGCGAAGCCCTTCGTAGTTTGCGAAAAAGAACATCCGGCTCTTGACGACGGGACCGCCCGCGCTCGCGCCGAACTGGTTCCGCAGGAACTCCGGCTTCTCCTCATCGAAGTAGTCGCGTGAATCGAGGCTCTCGTTCCGGTGATACCAGTACGAGGACCCGCGCAACGCGTTGGTCCCGGAGCGCGTGGCGGCGACGACGGTCGCGCCCGACGAACGTCCGTGCTGCGCGCTGTAGTTGCTCATCAGGATCTTGACTTCCTGCACCGCCTCGAGGCCGAGCGTCGCGCCAGTGACACCGGACGGCAGCTGGCCAAACGCCGTTTGCACTTCGCTGCCGTCGATGGTGAACACGTTCGACGACGGGCGCGAACCGCTGACCGAGATGCGCGCCCCGTAACCCGATCGGTGGCCCCCCTCGGCGGCGCGGACGTTGGTGGTGCCCGCCTGCAGCGTGATCAACTGGGAAAAGTCCCGCGAGCTCAGGGGCAGGTTCTCCATCTGCTCGCGCGCGACCAGCGCGGTGACGGCCGAACTGGTCGTGTTGACGAGCGGTGCGTCGCCCGTGACGGTGATGGAATCGGTGAGGCCCCCGATCGGCAGCTTGAAATCCACCACCGCCTCGCGTCCGATGGTCAGCAGCACGCCTCGGCGGACCACGGTCTGGAATCCGGCGAGGCTCGCCTCGACTCGATACTCCCCGAGCGCGAGATCGCGCGCACGGTAACGTCCTTCTCCGTCGGTCACGAGGGTGCGGGCGATTCCCGTCTGCTCGTTGGTCACCTGGATGGCCACGCCCGGCAGCGTCCCGCCGGAACTGTCGATCACACTGCCTTCGATCGAACCAACAGTTTGTGAATAGGATGGAGAAGCGCTCCCGATCACCGCAAGCCAGGTAATGAGGAGCAGGACGATCGGCGATCGGTTCCTGCTGCGGGTGAATCGTGCGAGGAGTTGCTGCGTCATCTGGTGTTTCCTCCCGGAAGATTTCAGCTCGCCCGGAAGCTAACGGCTGGGCCGGAATACCACAGGGATGAACGAGTCCGTGGTCGGCGCGAGTGTCGCTCACTCGTCACTCCTTGTCAATGGTCCTACCAAATATTTCCAAATCGGCAATGCTCGGCCGGAGACGTTTGCGTTAGGATAGGGCCGGGCCGTGAACGTCACTGGGGTTGCAGCCACCCCGCCGGACGAGGAGATCAACGATGGCGCGTAATGGGATTCGCGCGTGTGCGGTGCTCGTCCTGACCGCGACGTCCATGGCGGCGCAGGAACCGACTCCGCCCTCGACACTCAGTCAGGATGCAAAGGTCACTGTCACGATCGGCAATACGGCCGCACCCCCCGAGTGGGAGCTCAGCGTGCCGGTGTCGCTCAAAGTGACGGCGGACGCCGAAGTGGGCCGGGTGTCGCTGCGCCTGCTCTATCCGACAAAGGCGTTGCGATACACGAGCGTTCGCGCCAGCGAGACATTGAAGAAGGCCAACTTCGACGTCAAGGGTGGGACGCCGAAGATCGCCAATGAGAATGGCGAGATCATGCTCACGATCCAGCCGGCCGCCGGGCAGAAACCGGACCGGCTGCCCTCCGGCACCGTGGCGATCGTCGTGTTCAGGGTCACGAAGGACGCGCCCGAAAAAAGCTGGCCGATGACGGCTGAGAGTGTTGAAGCGTGGGGCACGCTGCCCGAGGCGGCCAGCGTCAGCGCGGCGGCGGGGCCGGCCGGCAAGTTCATCGTGACGCCGCCGGGACTTCCGATCCTGTCGTGTTTCTTCTACATGCACTGACGGCCTGAGCAACCTCGGGAGGTGACGGCGGGGCCGCCACGCCCCGGGGTCCCGCCGGTTTACTTGCCTGCCGGTGTCGCTGGCCTTCGGGCCTTTTGTTCGAACAATTCCGGAAAGTGGAACGTGAATACGGCGTTGACGCGCATATCCGCGACGATCATCTCTTTATTCTTCGGGTTCAGCGCCACCCCGCGGGGCTTCTTAATCCGGCTCTTCGGCCCCCCGATCACCCAC
>JACDBQ010000797.1 GCA_013694845.1 Acidobacteriota bacterium | reverse complement strand
CCGCAGCGATCATCGTCGTGGCGGTGGATCCCGAGGGCATCAAGTCTGCCGTGGCTGCCGCGCGTGAGGCAGGGATCACGGTGCTGAGCGTGGACGCACGCGTGTCGGTGCCGCCGGCCCATGCTTTCGTCGGCGTCGACAATCGCGGCGGGAGTGCGAACGCGGGGGCCGACCTCGTGCGGCTGGTGAACGAGACCCTCGGCGGCACCGCCCGGGTCGGAATCATCGGCGCGTTCAACTCGCTCATTCAGAACGAGCGGCGGGATGGCTTTCTGGAGGCGGTGCGGGCAGCGCCAGGTATCACCATCGCGGGAGTGGTGGATGGCCGCAACGTCCAGGAACAGGCGTTGGCCGCTGCCGAGAACCTCGTGACCGCGAACCAGGACCTGAACTTCATCTACGCAACCGGAGAGCCGGCGCTGATCGGGGCCATCGCGGCGGTGGAGTCACAAGGCCGAACGGGTCGCGTCCGGATCATCGGCTGGGATCTCTCACCCCAGGCGGTCCGGGGAATCCGGCAAGGATCCGTCTACGCCGTCATCCAGCAGGATGGGTATCAGCTGGGTTACCAGGCCGTGGGCGCCGCACTCAAGCTTCACCGCCGCGAATCCGTTCTCCAAGAGACATTCGTCCCGATCACGATCGTGACCCGCGAGAATATCGATCGGTTCGCCCACCTGTCGGGGCAGTGAGGGCGGGCCCTGACAGAGCAGACTCCAACCGGACGAGACACGCCGCTGCTGTCCGCCCGCGGCATCGCCAAGCGGTTCGGACCGATCGAGGTCCTGCTCGGCGTCGACCTCACGCTCGACGCCGGCGAAGTGCTCGGACTGCTTGGAGATAACGGCGCCGGCAAGTCGACCTTGATGAAGGTCTTGAGCGGCGCCGTGGTGCCCGATCAGGGTGTGCTGTACATCGACGGGCGCCTGGCGACGCTCAAGTCGCCGAGGGACGCGCGCCAGCGAGGCATCGAGATGGTGTACCAGGACCTCTCGCTTTGTGACACCCTCAGCGTGGCCGAAAACCTGTTCCTTGGCCGCGAGCCGGTTCATAAGATCGGCGGACTGCGGTTTGTCGACCACCGGACGCTCCATCGGGAGGCCGCCCGCATACTCGAGGGGCTGCAGGTCAAGGTGCCCTCGGTCCAGGTCAAGGTCAAGCATCTCTCGGGCGGCCAACGGCAGGCGGTCGCGATCGGCCGCGCTGTCTCCTTCGATCCCAAGGTGCTGATCCTCGACGAGCCGACCGCAGCGCTCGCGGTGCGCGAGGTGGAGGAGGTGCTCGCTCTCATTCGCCGGCTGCGGAGCCGGGGTGTGGGGGTCATTCTGATCAGCCATCGCCTGCAGGACGTCATGGCAGTGACTGACCGCATCATGGTGATGTACGAAGGACGCAAGGTGTCCGAACGGATGACCCGTGACACCACGCTGGCGGAAGTCATTCAACTGATCGTACAGACCTAGTGTCCTGTCTTTTTGGCTCCCGACATATATTTCCCCGGCGGGGCATCCCCCCTGGCGGTGCTCTTCGCTCGGATACAAGCAATATGCTCAGTCCTCGCGCCCGGCGCTCAAGCCACGATCCACGGTGACGGGACACTAGGCGGGTCGCTTCCAATGGCACAGGGTTCACCCCCCGTACCCCGGGCGCGGGCGGCGGCTCCCGCCCGCCGATCCGACGTGCTGTTCCAGTCGGCGCTGCTCCTCACGTTTGCTGCGGCCTTCCTTCTGCTGTCCCTGTTCGCACCGGGTTTCTTCAGCCTCGCCAACCAGTTGAACATCCTTCGCCAGGCGGCGCCGATTCTGGTCGTTGCGATCGGGATGACCCTGGTGATCACCATCGGCGGGGTCGATCTCTCCGTGGGGTCAGGGCTCGCGCTCACCGCCGTCCTTTCCGCCACGATGCTGAAGGCGGGCTGGAACCCGTGGGCCGCGGTTGTCGTTGTCTGTGCGCTGGGCCTGCTGGCTGGAAGCATCAACGGCTACTTCGTCGCCTACCAGAGAATTCCTGCGTTCATCGTGACGCTCGCCTCGTTGTCGGTGCTGCGTGGCGCGGCGCAGTTGATCACGAAGGGCTACTCGATCCCGATCAGCCCGGACAGCGCGTTCGTCACGCTCGGCCGGGGACTGATCGGACCGATCCCGGTCCCGGCGCTCGTCGCGGCGCTTGCCGTGGCGGGTGGCTACGTTCTGCTGCACCACACCCGATTCGGGCTCCACGTCACCGGCCTCGGCAGCAACGAGGAGGCGGTCCGCCGGGCCGGGGTGAGCGTCCGTCGGATCAAGCTCGCCGTCTACATGCTCAGCGGCCTGGTCTTCGGGGTCGGAGGGATGATCACGGCGGCACGCCTGGCGTCCGGCTCCTCCTACACCGGCCTGGGGTTCGAGCTCCAGGTCATAGCGGCCGTGGTCGTGGGCGGAACAAACCTCTTCGGCGGAGAAGGCCGTATCATCGGAACGGTGATCGGAACGCTCCTCCTCGCCAGCATCGCCAATGGTCTCATCTTGATGGATGTCTCGCCGTTCTACTTACAGATCATCGAAGGCTTCATCATCCTGCTGGCGATCTGGCTGAATCTCATCCTCGGTGGTCGGAGGGACGCGCGATGACGCATGAAGGATACGACTTGACGGACCGCCGTCATGGCAACCATAGTCGTCTCCTCGGCGGCCCAGCCCATATGGACCCGCCTGGCGACGGCCGCCAACAGGTCATCACGGCATGACAAAAGCGCATTCCATGGTTCTGCTCGAGCCGCGCCGCATGATGATGCACGAGTTCGAGCTGCCGGACATCGACGACGACTCGTTCCTCTTGAAAGTACATCGCGTCACCATCTGCGGAGGAGATCCGCTGGAGTACGAGGGGCGCAATGCGAAGGCCAGGTACCCGATGATTCTCGGGCATGAGATGACCGGAACCATCGAGCAGATCGGCGACCTGGCGGCGCACCGGTACGGTGTCGCGGCAGGCGACCGTGTCAGCGTCGAACCGTATATTCTCTGCGGAAGATGCGAGTACTGCCTGACTGGTTACTATCAGTTCTGCAAGACGTCGAGGGTCTACGGCGTCAATATCAGCTGCGCCGATCCGCCGCATTTGTGGGGGGCCTACGGTGAATACCTGTACGGAGCCCCGGGCTCGCGGGTGCACCGGATCGAGCCGGGAGTCAGCGACGAAGCGGCCGCCTTGTCTTCTGTGCTGGGCAACGGCGTCCGCTGGATTCGCACGAAGGCCCAAGTGAAGTTCGGCGAGTCAGTAGCGATTCTGGGGGCAGGCGCACAGGGGCTCGCAACCGTCATCGCGGCGCGCGAAGCGGGTGCGAGGCCGATCGTTGTCCTGGGGCGCGAGGCCAATCGGCTCAAGTGGGAGCTGGCCAGCGCATTCGGGGCGCACCACCTGATCGATCTCGAAGAGGAGTCCGATCCCCTCGGACGCGTGCGAGAGCTTACGGCGGGCCGCCTACTGGACGTCGTCGTGGAATGTACAGGCGCCGAGGCGATGATGCAGCTGGGTCTCGAGATCGTCCGGCCGGTCGGCCGCTACGTGATGGTCGGCACGTGTGGCTCGAGCCGGCGATCCTTGATTACGGATCTGGTGGTCTTCAAGGAGATTCAGCTGCTCGGTGGGCTGGGCCAGAGCTGGGACACGGAGGAAGCGGTCAGGATCATCAACAGCCGCAGGTATCCGATCGAAAAAATGGTCACCCAGGTGTTTCCGCTCGAAGAGGCAGACGAGGCGATCCGCTTCTTCATGGCGCATCCGGAGCAGGCGTTACGCGTAGCTATTCAACCGTGAACGTGGAAAACCGCGCCACGTCGCCCGTTGTCGGCGCATCGTGCAAGAGGTGCAGCGTCGGACGTCCTGGTCAGAGGATACGTTGTCGGCTGACCCGGATGGCCGCGGTTTGCATTCGTTAAAGGCGGCACATGACCGGACTCGATCTCGCGATCAATAACGGAACAGTCGTCAACGCTGATGGCACCGCCCGAGTGCACGTGGGCGTCCGCGGAGGACGGATTGCCGTTCTGAGCGACAGGCCTCTCGAGGCGAACCGCCAGCTCGACGCAAGCGGTCTTCTCGTTCTCCCCGGTGCGATCGACTGCCACGTCCACTTCCTGCTCAAGCAGGGGCAGGGCGAGACCGCCGTCGTCACGGAGGACGATTATGTCAGCGGGCCGGTGAGCGCCGCACGGGGCGGGGTCACCACGTTCATCGACTTCGCGCTGCATCCGCGGGATACACCTCCGAGCGAGTTCATGGCGCAGCGAATCGATCTCGCCAGTCAGGGATCGTGCATCGATTTCGCGTTCCATGCGGGCATCCTGGACCCGAGGGGCGCGGTGCTCGAGGAACTCCCGAAGATCGTCGACATGGGAATTCCGTCGTTCAAGTTCTTCGTGACCTACCGGAAATGGGGATTTGCGGTCGATCTGGGATTCCTGAACGCGGCGATGACCAGGATCCACGAGCTCGGCGGGATCGCATGTCTCCACGCCGAACAGGACGAGATTCTGGAATGGCGACGAACGGAACATGCGGGGCAACAGGACCTCATCTACCACTCGCTGACTCGACCGGACTTCACCGAAGAGATTGCGGTTTACGAGGCTGTGGTGCTCGCCCGTGAAACCGGATGTGCGCTGTATATCGTCCATCTGTCGACCGCGAAGGCGCTGGCAGTGATCCGCAGAGCGCGGGCCGAAGGCATCCCGGTGACGACGGAGACGTGCCCGCACTATCTGGCTTTCGACCATGACGTGTATCGACGGCCGGACGGAGTGCTGTTCACCATGACTCCGCCTCTCCGCCCCCCCGGCAACTGTGCGCCGCTATGGGAAGGGCTTGCCGACGGGTCCATCAGCGTCCTGTCGTCGGACCACAACGCAGTCGGCAGACGCGTGAAGGAATCGAAGCCGCACTTCCTGGACGTGGCACCGGGGCTGTCGGGTTCGGGGACATTACTCCCGTTTGCTTATAGCGAGGGTGTGTCACGTGGCCGCCTCACGCTGCCGAGGATGGTCGAGGTCACGTCCACCGCGCCGGCGAGGATCTATCGCCTCGCACACAAGGGTGCAGTTCGTGTCGGGTACGATGCCGATTTCGCGATTCTAGATCCGGAGGCCGATTACATCGTTCGCGTCGCAGACCTCGACTGTCCGGCGGGCTACACCGTGTTCGAGGGCCAGCGCTTCCGGGGGCGGATCTCGCACACCATCGTGCGGGGAAAGTTCGTCGTTGAGAACGGCATGTTCGTCGGTCGCTCCGGTTACGGCCGCTTCATCGCCCGCCCCGCGCGCGCGTTGGCTGCTGCGGAGCCGGAAAGGGAAACAGGGCACTGACACATGGTTTCAATCCCGGCGAGCTACTGACGGCCATGGATCCAGGCCTCGATCGGCTGAAGGCGCGACTGCGCTCCCTGACGATGATCAGCGGCGTCGCCAGCGCGGAAGCCGACGTTGCGCGGCATCTTGCTGAGTGTCTGCGTCCGCTAGCTGACGAGGTCATGGCCGACAATTTCGGTAACGTCATCGCGCTCAGGCGGGGCGCGGAAGGTGGGCCGCGGCTGATGATCGCCGCTCACTCCGACGAAGTGGGCCTGATGGTGCGCCGCATCGACCCCGAGGGCTTCCTTCGCTTTCACGCGATCGGGACCATCAGCCCGTCCATCTTGCCGGCCAAGCGGGTGCTCGTCGCCGGGAAGTGGCCGGGGGTCATCGGCGCGGTTGCCGGGCACCTCGACGCGGGCGGTCACGCGGCGGTTCGACAGGTGCCGGAACTGCACATCGACGTGGGTGCGGGCAGCGAAGCGGAAGCGCGCGTCTGGGGCATCAGAGAAGGAGATCCTGTGACGTTCGCGTCGGAGCTGTGCGATCTCCACAATCCCGCACTGGTTATGGGCAAGGCGATTGACAATCGGATCGGGTGTGCCGTTCTGCTCGATATTTTCGAACGCATTCAGGGCACACCGCTCGGGGGGGATCTCTACGGCGTCGTAAACGTGATGGAGGAGATTGGGCTCCGGGGTGCTCGCATGACCACCGCTCGCGTGCGGCCGGACTGGGCAATCGCACTCGACACCGTGCCGGCGGAGGATACGCCGATGTCCCAGGAGCGGGCCCTGGGGATCGGCCGTGGCCCTGTAATCCAGCTCATCGAGGGACGCCCGGACGCATTTGTGGGCACCGCCATCCACCCCAGAGTCCGGGACTTCCTGCTCGATACCGCCCGCGCCGAGGACATCGAGGTGCAGCTTTCCGCGCAGTATGGCAACTGGACGACGGATGCCGCCGCCATCCACCTCGGCGCCGAAGGCATCCCCTCCGGCTTTATTTCGATCCCGCGCCGGTACGCCCATTCTCCGAACGAGCTGCTCGACCTGAACGATGCAATGCAGGCGGCCCGGCTCGCGATAGCTGCGGTGAAGCGGAACGTCTCTGGCCTCTCATTTGCGCTACTCGACTAGGTAGGCGTACCTGAGCTCACGCAGGTCGAGCGCCGGAACGCGGCTACGCAGAATTCTTGACAATGAAGCGGCGTCACGCTGCCTCAGTTGGCGCCTCTCCTGTCCCAAGCTGCACAGCAGGATTACTGACGGTTGCGCAGCTTTGCCCGCGCCCGGGCGACCGCCTGCATGTACGCATCGAGGCGTGCCCGGTCGACCGTGCCAACGAAGTGCCCACTATCTTTGACGCTCGAGCCCACCACCACACCGTCGCATTCCGCGAGAAAGCTCCCGACGTTGTTCTGCGTGGTGCCGCCTCCCGCCAGCACGACGGCCTGGGGGATCGCGGCCTTGATTTCTCGGATACGCGCCAGTGAATCTTCAACGGAATGGCCGGTCGCGATGAGGGCGTCGGCATGCCCGTGGCGATGGGCGAGGTCCGCCATCGCCGCGATCGGGAGAGCACCCAACGGAGCGCTGGTCCGGTCGTAAATGTCGGCGGCAATGGCGACGTGCTTGGCGCCCACGGCCCGCCGGAAGGTCAACGCCTGGGTCGCCGCGCCGGCGATGATACCGCCAGTCGAGACAACCGCGCCGCAATAAACCTTGATCCGCACGAACTGGGCATCGATGGCGTGCGCGACGGCTAACGCCTCGACGGCCCCATTCGCCAGTATATTGACGCCCACCGCACACCGAACGGATTGCTGGATTCTTGCGCCGATCACGCTCATATATGCGATGGTTTCCGGGCCCCCATGGAGGGTGCACGGCTCGTCCCCGCTGTTCTGGATGAGGAGAGCGTCGACCCCCCCATCTGCAAGCACGCGAGCTTCGGCGATCGCACGTTCGGTAATGGCCGAGATGCCGGTGCCGCCGTAACCGTCCGAGCCTGGCAGCGGAAGCAGGTGCACCATGCCGATGATGGCTTTGTCCCACGTGGCGAACAGGTTTCGAGGCGCTTCGTTATCTCGATTCATTGGCCCGTGATGTTCCTCTGGGTTGTTTCGGAGATGGCGGGTGATGCGCTCGATGCGGCCGTCGAGCTCGGCGTATGGTATACAGCATACTGC
>JACDBQ010000778.1 GCA_013694845.1 Acidobacteriota bacterium | reverse complement strand
TCGTGAGTCTGTTCCTATGACGACCACGACCACCGCCTGCCCATCCTGCGCTTCTTCAGCCGCCGAGGTCATTGCCGGAGCGCTTCATCGCTGCACGGCGTGCAACACGAGGTTCATGGCCTCCACGCATGCACCGGCCGATCAGCCGCCACCAATCCAGGTGCAGTCGCAGTCAGCCCTACCGCGACCGAGATCCCAGAGAGATAGGGCGCGAGTCCGCCGGCATGATGTCGAGGTCGGATCGAAGGAGCACGGCCTCGCCGTTTTTGCCCTGATCTTGTCGTGCTTGTCGTTCCTTCTCGGCCCGCTCACCGCCATCCCTGGGCTGATCTGTGGCCACGTTGCCGCCGCAGCATGCCGACGAGATCCCGATCTGCGCGGGAGAGGCATGGCGACTGCGGCGTTGATCATCGGCTACGTCGTGATCGGCGCTGTGGCGCTGTTCGTAATCGGGCTGGTGGCCGTTACCGCGCAACCCCGTTGAGGCCAGGAGAAGAACATGTCCGACCATCCAGACGGCCCGCCTGAACTGCCACCGCCGATGCCCTCGGGGGTAGAGGCGCCACCGCCACTTCCGTCGTCGTCGGTCGCTGTCGCCACTGAACCACCACCACTACCAGAACGCTCGGCGCAGCCGCGCCGGAGCATAGGTACTCGCGAGGCGCCTCGTGACGCTCGTCCGCCCATCGGCGTCGGCTCGATCATCGGTTCGTACGTCGTCGCGCTGATCATCCCCGTGCTCGGCTGGGTCTGCGGCGGATACCTCTTGTATCGCGGAAAGCGGTACAGGGCGCACGGCTACGCAGTGATCGCGCTGGGGTTGGTGGTCGTCCTGGCGATCACGGCCGCGATCGTCATCGACAGCACGACACGTGAGCGAAAACAACGCGAGTGGCAGGGACAGCTTCGGACTGCCCGCCAAGAGCACGAGGCTTCGAGGGGAGCGACTCCAAGGGCCGAGAAGCCACAGGAGGTACTTCGCCGCATCGCAGATACTGGAGACGTATTGAAGACGCTCGCTGGACGGTGGACATTCGTGGTCGACGGCAGTCACGACGCGCCGCCGACCCTCTTTGTCGATGGGGACAACTGGGCGTTCAAGCTGGTTGATGCGTGCAACCCCGCCAACGCCGCGAGTGGGCCGATCGACAGCGCGTCGAAGAACGCTGACGGGGGGTTCACCTTGGTGTCGTCCATGGCGCGCGGCAAAGCGACGATGACGCTGGTGCCAGGACCCCAAGGCGGGTCGCCGTGGTACTTCTTCCCCTGGGACATGCCGGACGGCAAACGGGTGGCGGGCAAGCTGATGAACCACGGCAGCCGGTGAACAGGCTGTTCACGGAGCGGACGTAGCTCTGCGCACTCGCTCGGGGTGGTGTGCTGCGGCTGAGCTTCGGGAGTAGGCTCCTCGACAGCCTGAGGGTGCGGCCGCGATGGTGCGGTCATGACCAACCGACCACGCGATAAGCATGCGCGCAGCTCACCTTGTAGGCGGCCCACAGACCAAGATGTCCTCACAGCCGGTGACGACAGACCACCCCCACTGCCAGCGGCTCACCGAGCGGAGGACGAGCCAACGCAGCGTCCATCGCTTTCGTCAGCGCAGCCACCACCACGCCTAGCGACCATAGCCGTCGCAGTCGCCGCCGCCTTCGCTCCGAGGCCGACGGACCCGAAGCTGACAGTCGTCTGTCCCATCGACACGCTTGCCTACCTCCGTCGCGTACGAGTGCCGGCCAAGAACATGAAGGCGCTCACGTCACTCGGCTTCGTGGTGGAGAGGACGCGCTACCGCCACGGCGCCGTCCGCTACACGTTCCACCATCCCGTCCTTGGGGTGAAGGGCTGGTGCTACAAGCCGAAGCTGCGGGAAGGCAGCAAACGTCGGCCACAGATTAGGATCGAGTTCTCCCTGCCCCGGATCATCTGGGGCGAGTTGATGCCTCCTGGTCGCCTCTGCGAGGCGCAAGCGTTCCGCGTCGTTCTCGCACTGCGCGAGGCGATGTTCCCGGACGCTGTTGGAGAAGCCTCCGAACCGTGGACGCTTCAGCGGGTCGACGTGTTCGTTGACGTCCCGGTGTGCATGCAGGACGTGTACCGCGTCTACCGTCTAGCGCGTCATCCCCACTTCGATGGCTGCCGCACTTTCCGCCGCTCTCTGTACGTCGCGTGGGGTCGCTCCTCCTCCGGCTTGAAGGTCTATGCCAAGGAGAGACAGCGCCACCGGCTGAGCGGTGGGCGTGCCCCTGAGGGCCTGGAGTTGGCTCGCGTCGAGCTGACCGTTCGTCGCCTCTCCCGCATGCGATGGTTCATGCTCCACACGAAGGGCGCCACGGCGGTCGACGAGTGGACTGAGTACATTCGCACTGTCGGTGGGTCTGGCTTCGAGCACGTGCGCATCTCCTTCGAGATGCTCCTTGCCGTGCTTGTCGATGAAGTCGCTGAGCTGGACCGCCAGGAAACGGCGTTCGACGATGCGCCAAGAATCGAGAAAATACGCCCCTCTCGGCTTGCGAAGCTGCGCCGCGTGATTGACGACCAGAAAGACTTGCCTCGCCTGTTCACCGCTCGTGCCGGTAGACGGAACCTGGCGGACGCCTTCTTGATCGCGAGGCGGGACGCCGACGTCAGCCTCCTGCACGCGGTCAGACTTTATCTGGACACTACAAGGCCCGGGTGAACAGCCTGTCCGGTTTCGTAACCGACCTTCTTAGGTTTGTCATCGACCCGGCGTGGCTTGGGTTTGTAACCACCAACTCAAGACGACGACTCATCTTACAGATGGTTGAGGTGTGCGACCGCGCCATACGCTACAGAGCTGAGGACTCATGAAGAAAAAAGTAAAACGTCCTCGCGCGGAACCCAACCACGCTTCGTCAAGGAGACCGGCCATCTACAGTTGGCCAGACAACGAGAAGCCGTTGATGGTCGCCGTGGAGCTGCTCCCGCAGAAGCCGATCAAACCGGTGATGGTCGCCGTGGAGCTGCTCCCGCAGAAGCCGATCAAACCGGTGAAGGTTTTTGTAAGACTGCTCCCACCGACATGAACCGACAGCGCCCGAGCACACCCCTCCTCGACGCGGACGGTCGGTGGATCGCCTCTGGTGAGCATCTCCAGCTCACACCGTCGCTATCGCAGGTTGCTGGAGCCGCTCACCTGCGGGCGCGCATAGGCACTGGCCGCATGGGTGCGGTGAAGTACGGCGCTCCCGGCGGCGCTCCGCAGGCTGCCCACAACCTGCTCGCCATCCCCGTCATCGAGCACCTCGCCCGCGAACTGAACGTCAGCGAGGACGAGGCGAAGCGACTGTACTACGCGATGGGTCGCGTCATGCAGCGCCTGGTCCTCGAAGGCCGACCCGTCGGCATCCCCCACGTCGGCGTCGTCCACATCGTTGAGGTCTTCCAGTCCGCCGCCAAGTGCGCACGAGTGACCGCCTCCAAGCACCGGGCTGCACGCCGCGAACTCCGCGACCCGACCGCCCATGCGAAGCTCGGCCGACGTCCAGAGGCCCTCATCGCAGCGGCGAACCGGACCCTCTCGTGGCAGGCACAGACGCGGGTGCGCAAGGTCCGCTTTGTGCAACCCCTCGCCCTCCGCCGGCTGTTCACCGACAACGGCTGCTTCTCCGGTCCGTGGCGCGAACACCTCCGCGAGATCCGCGAGTCGGTTTCCCGTCAGCGTGGCGTCACGCCGAAGCAGCATCGACTTCGACGTCACGAGCAGGCCTACACCGACAAGACGGGCGCTCAGCGGACCTCAAGCTGCCGGTGAACAGCCTGTTCACGCCGCACCCATGCACCGCAGGAACCGATGGCTTCGCCCTCAGGCTACCCTCGGGACCCACGCGAAGCCGGTGACGGATGGTCAACCCAGGCCCTCGCTGAGGGCTCGGTTGAAGGGACCAGTTACCGTTGCGCTCCACTCGATGAACTGCCAGGTCGCCAATGGCCCTCAGAGCGCCGCTACGGGCGATTCAACGACTCGACGGCACGGTAGACAGCGTCCCGAAGCCGTGATCCTCCCCCGGTTTTGTGGACGCCCAGATAAGCGGGAAACCGCTGCTAGGATGCACCCCCATGACCAACCCAACACCGCCCCGGACCGCCAAGGCGAAGCGGCAAACCATCCTCGGGAGCCTGTAGCTGACAATGAGCCCAATGGATACCAGC
>JACDBQ010000819.1 GCA_013694845.1 Acidobacteriota bacterium | reverse complement strand
ACCCGGTGAAGCGACGCTGCCGATTCGGATCTACACCATCATCGCGAATACGCCGCCGTCGCATGTCGCCGTGCTCGCCCTGTTACAAACGGTCGTCATTTTCATCCCTGTCGCCGCACTCGGGGCGGTTGTGTCGCTCCGGGAGGCCCAGTGAGCGCTGCGGCCCTGGTCGTCACGAATGTCGCAAAGCGCTTCGGGGCGCATCAGGCGCTCGACGGTGTATCCCTCGAAGTCGCTGCCGGCGACGGCAGCAGGCGGAGCCGTTCACGCAGGAGATATCGCACTGACCCTTAGTTTTGTGCAGCCCCTCATTGCTTCGGTACACAGAGCAGTCGGCCTGCTTTCCGGGCTGGGCATGTCCCAGCCGATTGTCTCAGCGAGGACATGAGCATGGGGAAGAACAAGCACAAGCATCGCCAGCCAGGACCGAGGCCGACTGAATTTCTCAGGCGAAACCTGGGGTTCTCACCGCGCCAGTCGCCGTGCCACAGACTCCCGAAGCTGCCTTGGCGGTTGTGCAAGCCGCCAACGAGGCGGCGCTGGGTGCGGCAATCGTGGAGGACCTTGAAGTTGCGACGGCGACTACGCCGGACCCGATGACCGCGGTCGACCTCGTCGCGGCTGCGAAGATTGTGCAGGAAACACTTGCGCTGTGCGGCGCTCGTGACGCGCGCCTCGCAGGGGTTGAAACGAAACTCGTCGAGCGCGAGCGACGCGTGACGGAGCGTGACGAGGCAACCGCGGCCCGGGAGGCTTCCGTCGCGAAATCCGAGCAGGAACTACGAGGCGAACGTCAGCGTGTGGAGGCGCTCGCGACAAAGGCTCAGAAGGCAGAGCACGACCTTCAGGCGCGAGAGGGGGACTTACGCAGACCGGAGTTGAATGCCGAAGCTGGCTTCGCTGCGGAGCGCCGGAACTTGCTGCAGCAGCTTGAGGCTGAAGCTGCGATTCTGCGAGAGGAATTGACCCGCGCACGGACCCAGATCGCCAAGGAGCGTGCCGATTGGGATGCACATTGGCGGGTAGAAGACGAACGGATTCGCGAAGAGCAGCGCCAAGCTCTGGTGATCCATGAGGGCGCGCTGGCCGAATCGGAGCGCATCAGCAGGGATCAGCAGCGGGTCGATCTGGAGAAATTCACGCAAGAGCGCGCGGACTTGAAAAAGAGATCCGCCCAGATCGAGGAGGACCGCGTCATTCTTCTGGAGGACCGTGAGGCTTTTGAGGTCCGCGTTGCCCGAAAGGCTGCGGCGCTGCTTGAAGAAGCCAAGGGAAAGCACCAGGACCTTGAGGCCCGCCTCGCGAGTGCCAGGGCGGAGAGAGACGCCCTCTTCGATCAACTGAGACAGCGGGACGAAGCGGAGCGTCTCTTGGGAAATCGACCGCTCAAGGACGTGAAACAAGAACTCGACACATTGGTGCATGAGCGCGACTCGCTCAAGTCACAGCTGGCGAAGCGACCTAGCAACGATGTGATGGCGCGCCTTGAGGTTCTCGAGCGGGCGCAGGAGGAATGGGATGCTGAGCGTGCGCGGCTCACGCAGGAGGCCCTCGATCACATCCTCGCCACGAAGCTCCTTCGCAAGGTCCGTGATCGCCACGACACCCGCCCCGAGGATCTGGACGCCCTGCGGGTTCAGATAGCGGAGGCGTGGCCTCGCTTGGGCGCGAATGCTGCTGCCCCCCGTTCAGCAGCAATCATTCGCGACGAGCTTCGGCGGTTGGGTGCCGACGAAGAGGTATGAGCATCTCCCTCCTGGATCGCTTGGGGGGAACCGTTTGCGAGGCGCGCGGGGGAGCGTTGGTTCTTGCGCGGTACGTCGTCCCCCCGCTCCCGGCCGGGAACTCTTCGTGAACTCATTCCCAGTGTCAGCCGCGACCTATCTGGTCCCTGACTCCGCTGAGCGCGCGGCGGTATCGCGCGCCCGCCGCTTTCCCGTGCAAGCGGCGAACTACCTCGCGGCACACACTGAAGATTGGGAGCGGCCAACTCTAAGAGCCGTTGTACCCAAGCGCATCCTTGCGGTTGTCCGTGAAGACCAGTTCGACATCTACGAGAACCGCGTCGCGGTGCGGCTTGTCGACCATTTGGTCACGTACTTAGGACGACGCATCTTTGAGGTCTCGAGGCTCCTTCGCGTGTTCGAGGAGGCCGGCGACCACAGCTCGTTGGCGGCCGGCGGTTCTCACTGGCGCCAGCGACGCATTTATCAACTGTGGGGAGACGCGATCGACGCAGGTGAAGCGCGCCGCAAGGCCGAACAAACCCTGCGCAAGCTGAAACACTTGAAGTGTGGTCGCGGGACTGATGGACTCAGTTCTCTATCATGAGGTTCCTCATCGGGCTGCCGTGGGTACAACGCTCACGATGACGAACATTATGACCAACGACGTGCACTACCGCCGTGTCGCTGAGATCTGGCTGGCTTGGGCGCGGCTTGGACTCGACCGAGCTCCACGGCCACGGGCACACTTCGAGGACATGCAGGACCTCTGTCGCTCATTCGACAGCTATTCGTTGCTAATTGCCATGCGTGCCCTTGCACAAATGGGCTTCGAGCCCACGGCACTCGAGCGGCTATTGTCTGATGGCGAGGCAGAGGTCCGCAGCCGCGAGCAGTCCGCCGTCCTCTCTTGGGCAGCAGCCGATGGTGCGATCACCCTTCGTGGCACTGACGTCATCCCGCTTCGCATCGTGCCCTTGTGTAGCGCGATCACGCGTCTCGGCGCCGAGCAGTTGCGGGAGATGATAGCCGACGCCGACGCAGGGTCAGGCGACTCTGTGACCGTTGTGCTTTACCCGACGCCGTCGTCCGCCGGCGACTACGACCGGATGGAACCGGACCTTTTGCGCCGCCTCTACGCACTCTCGCACGAGGTCGCGGACCGCGGACGACGACGCGTGGGCTTCATCCCCGTGTCACCATGGGACATCGGTAGTGTGGAGCGTCTGGCCCGGTAGATCCGGTGGGTCACGATGACTCCGCGATTCCTCGCGTATCCACCGACCATCAGTCGCCCGCCAGTGCCGGAATTCGGTCAGGGTTCGTCTTGGCTTGACCGTGCCGTCGACAGTCTGCACGTCATTCGTGCGCCGCTCGATCACGAGGCGCTCGGGATTGACCGTCATATAGCACAAGCGGTGGAGCACCTCGCGCGCCTTGAAGCGGAACGCGAATCAGTTTCTCAAAGGCTCCGTGATGCCCATCGAGAAGGTCGCGCGACGGGTGAGCTTAACGCTCGAAAGAAGGTATTGAATGCTGAGATCGTCGCCGCCGACACGCGTCTGGCGGCGCTCCAAAGCTTTGAACAGCAGCTTACCAAAGCCCTATCGTCGGTGAACGATCTGTTGCGCTGCCCTACCTGCGGCAAACGCGCAGACTCGCGGCGTGACTTTACGGGGGGAGCCGGCCATCACTTTTCCTGCACATGTTCCGACTGCTCGACGACTGGGGGACGGTCGCATGCCCGCGGTGTGATGCGTGGGTTCCGATGCTGCTGCCCTCAGCTCCTGCTTGGATGAGCCAGGCAAAGGTGCCGGGTTGGATTGACTGGGCGCTCGGCGCGGACGTGCTTGCTGTTCCGCGCTTGGTCGGAACTGAGGTCGGGTTTGTATGCCAGGTCTGCGGAGAAACTCCGGGGGAAAAGAAGGCGAGCAGTACGTAGATGCCCCAGTTATTTTGGAACATCGGGGCTCAGGACAAAAAGAAGGGCCTTGATGTTCTCGGTTTACGAGGTGTTCTTCACCGAACTCTCCCGTCGTGCGTCGGCGCTCGACGGAGACGAACGCGCGAACCTTAAGGCGCGCATTCAGACGGCGCGCGAGCTGGCAGGAGGCCAGGATGCCGTGGATCGCTTCCTGAAATGGAAGCTGCCTTCCGGCAGCGCGTCGGAGGACGAAGACGTTGTCGCCGATGAAACCGGCGAAAATCCCGACGACGAAGACTACTGATCTCCCCGTCTGAAGGGGCGTACTCAACGGCCCCGACTCAACGTCCGTTGGTTGAGGATCAGAGGTTTCAACCGAACCGGAATGCCCCGCTGCGTTCTATACTGGAGGGCCGGAGTCGGACGGTTGTGCTACACCGAAGCCTCGGTTCGCCGAGGGGGCTGAATCCCCGTAAGTGATCGCGGCACATTAGGAAGTCTGACACAGTTTCTGACACAATTCGGGTTTTCGGGCTCATCCACTATCCCGTAAACCGTTGATTCTAAATATACGGAGAGATGTCCGAGTGGTTGAAGGAGCACGCTTGGAAATTGCTCTGACTATCTGCGACGGCCTGCTACAGATTTCGATTACCGTTGCGAAGCCAACCACTTAACGGCGATCACGTCTGCTCCTTCGATCCCCGTAAACCTCGGTAGATCTCGCCGAATCGATCGGGTCACGTCACAGTTACGTCACAGTCGGTGCGGAGCTACAATGGCTGGCATGAGCCGAACCGCCAAGGTCGTCACCTGGAACGGCAAGGACGTGCCGACCGAGCTGCGCGATCTGCCTGCCGGCCG
>JACDBQ010000719.1 GCA_013694845.1 Acidobacteriota bacterium | reverse complement strand
GCGTGATCCGACGATGGCGCGGCTGGTGGCCGTTCGTCCCGCGCTGCGTGTCTTCGGTGGATGGGACCCGCTCGAGGTCGCCATGCGTTCGATCATCGGCCAGCAGGTGAGCGTCGCGCGGGCCCGGCATCTGAACGGCGTCCTGGTGGAGCGGTGCGGGGCGGCGCTGACGGGAGCGCATCGCTCCGGGCTGGCGCGGCTGTTCCCCACGGCGGCACAGGTGGTCGAGGCGGACCTCACCGCCATGGGGATGCCCGGCGCCCGTGCGGTCACATTGAAGACCGTCGCGGCGGCCGCAATCGACGATCCGGCGCTGTTCGACCGGGGTGCGTCGCTCGACGAGACGGTCGCGCGATTACGAGAGCTGAAGGGCATCGGCGAATGGACGGCACATTACATCGCGATGCGCGCATGCCGCGAGCCCGACGCCTTCCCGGCCAGTGACGTCGGACTGCTGCGCGGAGCCATGGAGCCGGACGGCCGGCGTCCGACTCCGTCCGCGTTGCTCGAGCGGGCGAAAGCATGGCGGCCGTGGCGGGCATATGCCGCGCACCAGCTCTGGGCGGCCGATCCCGATTTCGCGGTCAGTCCGGGTGAGAGTTCCAGAGCAAGAGACGGAGTGTCGAGCAGTCACGACGCTGCGATACTCGACCCATGACACAAACCGCGGAACCCACCACCATGAATCGCACGATATCGAGAAGGCGGACGTCGCTGGATCCCCGCGCCGTCGATGACCCGAAATGGGTCGCCGTCGCCGCGCGGGATCGCCGGGCGGACGGGACGTTCTTCTACTCGGTGCGGACGACCGGCGTGTATTGCCGGCCATCGTGCGCCGCTCGACTGCCGAATCCTGAGAATGTCCGCTTTCATGTGACGGCGGCCGAGGCGCGCAGGGACGGATTCCGCCCGTGCCGGCGGTGCAAGCCCGACGGACCCTCGCTTCAAGCCGTGCACGCGGCAAAGATTGCCGGGATCTGCCGCTACATCGAAGCTGTCGACGAGACACCGAGCCTTGCTACCCTCGCCGGTCAGGCCGGCATGAGTCCCTATCATTTCCATCGCGTGTTCAAGGCCGTGACCGGCGTGACGCCGGCGGCGTATGCGGCGGCGCGGCGGTCCAGCCGGGTTCGAGACGAGCTCGGCAAACCGGGGAAGACGGTTACCGAAGCCATCTACGACGCCGGATTCAACTCGGGTGGACGGTTCTACGAACAGTCCGGACAGTTGCTCGGGATGACGCCGACGGATTACCGGGCCGGTGGCGCCAGCGCCGAGATCCACTTCGCGGTGGGGGAGTGTTCACTCGGCCAGCTCCTGGTTGCCCAGAGCACGAGGGGCGTCTGCGCCATCCTGCTAGGCGATGATCCGGAGGCGCTGGTCCGCGACCTCCAGGATCGTTTTCCGCGAGCGACGTTCGTCGGCGGTGACGCCGGGTTCGAACAGACGGTCGCCGCAGTCGTGGGCTTCCTGGAGAGACCGGCGGTTGGTCTCGGACTGCCCCTCGACGTGCGTGGCACGGCGTTCCAGCGGCGGGTGTGGCAGGCCCTTCAGGAGATCCCTCCTGGGAGAACGGCCAGTTACGCCGAGATTGCCGCCCGTATCGGTACGCCCACGGGTGCACGTGCGGTAGCGCAGGCCTGCGGCGCCAACCCACTGGCCGTCGCGATTCCGTGTCACCGCGTGGTGAAAACCGATGGAGGCGTCTCCGGGTATCGCTGGGGCGTCGAGCGCAAACGGACATTGCTCGAACGAGAGGCCGTGAGCCGCTGACGGAGGCTTCCTGGCGGCGGGAGCCCGCCGTTCAGCGACCGTCCATGTGCGTCAGGCTCGCAGATCCGCGACGATCCGTTCTACCAGGGCGTCTACCGGCACGGCCACATCGAGCGTCAATGCGTCGTCCGGCGGTTCGAGCGCCGCGAGCTGAGTGTCGAGCAGCGCGGGGCCGGCGAAATGCCCAGCGCGCTGCTCGAGGCGCTGGTGCAACAACTGTGGATCGCCGGTCAGGAAGACGAACCGTACGCCGCTAAGTCCACCCGCGAGTGTCCGGCGGTAGCGCTCCTTCAGCGCGGAGCATGCGATCACCCCGCCCGCACCATCGCGAACCGCGTTCTCGATCACCGATCGCACGCGTAGCAACCACGGTTGCCGCTGCGCGTCGTCGAGCGGCAGGTTGTGACGCATGCGCGCGATGCTGGCGGGTGCGTGCAAGTCGTCGGCATCGTGGAACCGCCAGCCGAGCCGTCGTGCGAGCGCCTGACCGACGGTGGTTTTGCCGCTGCCAGCGACGCCGCTGAGAATCACGACCCGACGCGTGCGGTCGGGGATCAATGCGGCAGACGCGGCTGGAGGAGCGCGTAAACCCAGGTGCCCGCCATCGCGCCGAGGATGGCGACCGTGATCGCGGTCACGCCGGCGCCGAGGAGGGCGAACATCGGCCCCGGGCAAGCGCCGAGAAGACCCCAGCCCAGACCGAAGATCGCTCCGCCGGCCCAGTAGCGTATCCCGAGAGGCGTGTGGAGCTTGGCGGGGACCACGATCGTCTGGCCGTTCCATGAACGGAGCTGGAAGCGCCGAATCAGTTGCAGGCCTGCCATCGCCGTCGCCAGGGCCCCGGCGATCACGCCGTACATGTGGAAACTCTGAAAGCGGAACATCTCCTGGATCCGATACCACGTGAGCACTTCCGCCTTCACGAACAGGATCCCGAGCAGCGTGCCAGCCAGGACGAAATACGCGCCACCCACGTCGCGGGTACCAGCGGTACTTGCGCTGGCGATCGGAGTCTCCGGATCGACGACGGCGGAGTGCGGGCCAAGCATGTCGGCTCAGAAGACGAGCGGCAGGAGGAAGTGCGTCATCAGCAGACCACCTGCGAAGAATCCGATCACGGCGATGAGTGAGGGCAGTTGAAGCGCCGCGAGGCCCGAGATCGCATGACCGGACGTGCAGCCGCCGGCCCAGCGCGAGCCGAACCCGACCAGGAAGCCACCCAGCGCCAGCGTGACCCATCCGCGAGTGGTCGTCAGGGCGGGCCAGCCGAATAACTCCGCCGGCACTAGTCCGGAGAGATCACCCAGACCGAGCGCATGCAGATCGTTCTGCGTGGCCGCCGCGATCGCCGTTGCGTACCCGTCCGGGAGCATCCAGCGCGCCGCAACGAAACCGCCCAGCACGATCCCGAGGGCAAAGAGAAGGTTCCAGCCCCCCTGGCGCTTCCAGTCGTAGGTGAAGAACGGAAGGCCGCAAGGCACCGTTGCCGCGCACATGTGCCGGAGGTTCGATGAGATCCCGAACGGCTTGCCCCCGAGCATCAGCAGCAACGGCACCATCAGGCCGATCAACGGACCGGCTACATACCAGGGCCACGGCTGACGCAGGATCTCGTTCATAGCAATTGGGACGAACTCCCCGGCGCGACGCGACGGCCCCGCGGGCTCTCGAGTGGCTAGTGTCGCGTCCCCGAAGTCTTGTTAACACCGAGGCCGGCCGATAACAACACTTCGGGGACGCGACACTAGGGTTTCTGAACCGAGAAGACCCTGGTCGCCCCGCTCTTGTCGAAGCTGACGACTTCGTAGGGCTGTGGCTTCACTCCCGACACTTCCATTCCGGGGGAGCCAAGCGGCATTCCGGCGACGGCGATGCCCGCCACCTCCGGCTTCTCGGAGAGGAGACGCTTTACTTCCTGGGCAGGCACGTGCCCCTCGACCGTGTAACCCGCCACCCGTGCGGTATGGCACGAGCGCGCGGCGGTCGGGACGCCATGCTGGGCCTTGATCTTCTGCAGCTCCGGCTCCTCGAGCTCTGTCACCTTGACCGTGAAACCGGCTTTGCGCATATGGTCGATCCACTTAGCGCAGCAGCCGCATGTGGGCGACTTCCAGACATCTACCGAGGCGGCGTCTGCGGTCCGGGTGGCCTGGGCCATCAATACGGACGCAGTGGCCGACACCAGGACCAGAGCGGCAACGAGAAGTTTTCGTGTCATGTTCGGTATTGTACCTAGAATCCCGGTCCGAGCGGAGTGGGGCCTGAGACCAGCGTATGTACCCTGTCCTGTTTTCCATCGGTAGTTTCGACATCACGAGCTTCGGCGCACTCGTCGCGCTGGGCGCGCTCGTAGGGCTCTCGGTCTTTCGACGTGAGTTGCGGCGCTCCCGCCTGCCCGATCATGCTGCCGACGCCGCGCTGGCCGGCGTCTTCGGCGGGATCGCGGGCGCGAAGCTGCTATGGGTGACCGAGCACCTGGCGGAGGGACCGTTTCTGGATCTGCTGTTCAGTCGCGGCGGAATGAGCTGGTTCGGTGGCTTTGCGGGCGGGGTGCTCGCCGGTGTGGCCGTGATGGCTGCCAAGCGCTTGCCGGTTGTAGCCGTGCTCGCCGCGGCGACCCCGGCGCTGGCCATCGGTCATGCGATCGGCCGCATCGGCTGCCTGCTGGTCGGTGACGACTACGGTCTGCCGACGAGCCTGCCGTGGGGCGTCGCTTTCCCCGAGGGGCTTCCACCCGTCGACGTTCCCGTGCACCCGACGATGGTGTATGAAGCGGTGGTGCTCGTGCCGATCGCCTGGCTGCTGATCCGCCTCCGCGATAAAGGGACGCCCGACCGCATCGTGCTCGGCGTCTACCTGCTGGCCGCCGGGATCACCCGCTTCGTCATTGAGTTCCTGCGAGTCAACGAGCGCGTCCTGGGCCCCTTCAGCGTCGCCCACCTGGCGTCGCTCGCCGCCCTCGCCGCCGGCCTCGTGCTGCTTTCGACGTCGTCTCGCGAGGGGCGACGTGCGTAAACGATGTGCGACGTGCGACGTGCGACGTGCGACGTGCGATGTGCGA
>JACDBQ010000716.1 GCA_013694845.1 Acidobacteriota bacterium | reverse complement strand
ACCAGCAGACCGTTGCCGGCGTGGATCGCGATGTTCAGCAGGTGGTGCGCCGCCGGTTGCGCCGCGCCCCACGACGCGGTCATCACGTAGGAGAGCGCCACGAAGGGGCGGATCTCGTCTGGCGTGTACTGCCAGATGTCCTCGGTCCAGGGCATCGTGAACCAGCGGAAGAACATCGTCCACGGCCGCCGCGCCATTAGCTGGATGACGCCGAAGTCGTCCTGCAGAAAGTAGGCGCGGATGGTCGAGAGATACGGCAGGCAGGCGGCGACCACCACGATGGCGGCCGCGATCAGCGATGAGCGGGTGGGATCGCGCTGGCGGTCGCCCGGCGTCACGATAGCCTGTACCTTAGGATGAGGACGATCATGCGGAACCCGGTTCGCAGGGTGCCCTTCAGACTCCCGGTGATTTTCGACTCGCCAACCCGCCCCCGGTAATTGACCGGGACTTCGATGATCGCCAGCTTCTTCCTCAGGGCGAGGATCACCATCTCGGGAAGGAAGTGGGACCCGCCCACGGTCAGCTCCGCCTGGAACCGGTCGAGCGCCTTGCGATGCGTCAGGCGCAGGGTGCATCCGCAGTCGCTGAGCGATGGACCGTCGTGCAGCAGCTGGAGCATCTTGGCCACGACCCAGTTGCCGATCCGGAGGAACCAACCCATGTTCGCCTGTTCCCACACCAGCTCTCGCGTCGTCCGGGTGCCGCACACCATGTCGAAATCATCCGAGTAGGCGAGCAGCTTGAGGACGTCACGCCCGATGAAGGTGCCGTCCGGTTCGGCCATGATGATGACGTCCCCCGTTGCTTCGCGGAGCCCTCGCCGGAGCGCGTGGCCGTAACCCTGCGCCCGTTCCTCGACCACCCGCGCCACCGTCAGCCGCGCTTCCTCGGCGGTCCGGTCACGCGAGTTGTTGTCGACGACGATGATCTCGTCGACGACGCCGGTGGCCGCGAAGTCGTCGACCGCCGCGCGGATGTACTGCTCCTCGTTGTAGGCCGGCAGCACGACGCTAACGCTCTTGCCTGCGTACATCCCGGCGTCAGTCCTTTCGGCCCACGACGAGCATCTGCCCCGCCCACGGCTTGAATGGGGACCGCAGGTAGGCGCGAACCAGCCAGGGCCGGATCGGCGTGCGTGCCCCCTGCATGGAGTAGGGCAGAAACCTCGGCTCGCAGGCGTCGATCGCGAACCCCTGCGACCGCAGCAGCGCCGGGAGCGACACGTCGGTAAAGATCGAGCGGTGGGTGTAATCGTCGAAGTAGCGGCGGTAGGCATACCTGAAGTTCGGCTGGATGATCACGAACCGGCCACCCGGCGCCAGGACCGCCGCGACGTCGGCGACCACCCGCGAGGCCGCGGCAGGTTCGAAATGCTCGAGGAGATTCGAGGCGAGGACGGCGCCGAACCGGCCGGCGCCGAGCGACCTCAGCTCGGTCGAGGCATCCAGCACCCTGGCGTCCACGCCCGGGGCGGCGAAACGCGGCAGCTCCGGCCAGACGTCGACCGCGATCCGGGTGGCGGCGCGCACGCCGTTGATCCAGTGACAGTAGCCCGCGCCGATCTCGAGCACGCTGGCGTTCGACGGGATCCACCGCGCCAGGTAGTCGTTCAGCACCCGCCAGACGACCGGCCGGTTCGGATCGTCGGTAAGGTGAACATCGTGATACGACGCTGTCATTCGGTGAGCCACGCGGGTGGCAGGTTCTTCGTGACTTCGAGCCCATCGAACGTCGGTCCGACACGGGCGCCGTGTTCGCGGACCCAGGCTGCCATCGCCCGGAGACCCGGGTCGAGCGACGTGTGCGGCCGTTGGCCGAAGGTCCGGCGAAGTTTTTCGTGCGCGGAATGCGCGTGCGTCACCTCCGACCTGGCGGGCAGATGCCGCACGTCAGGCGTCACGCCCATCGCCCTCGCGACGCTCACGGCGAGCTCGGTTAACCGGTGCGGTTCGTCCGCGCCGATGTTGAAGACCTCGTTCCAGGCACGAGGCGTGTCGAGCGCATCCGCCATCACCGGCGCCACGTCGTCGATGGAGGTGAACGCGCGGGTCTGCTGCCCGTCGCCGAAGATCGTCATCGGCTGGCCCTGGAGAATCTGGTTCATGAAGATCCCGACGACGTTCCGGTAGCGATCGCCGATGTTCTGGCG
>JACDBQ010000675.1 GCA_013694845.1 Acidobacteriota bacterium | reverse complement strand
ATCTCGCGCCGCGCGCAAAGCGCGTTCGCGTCTCGCGCAGATCCGAGGCGACGCCGATCGTCAGCCGGTCGGTCTTGCCCGATTTCGGATCGAGAACGTGCAGCACGCCGGCCTGCTCGTACACGATGCGCCCGCCGCCGGCTGAAGCGTTCAGTACCGGGAAGTCGGAGTGGGTCGTGAGCTGCCGGATCTGCTTGCTCTCGCCGTCGTAGGCGAACAGGTTGAACTCCCCCGCCCGGTCAGAACGAAAGAACACCGTGTCGCCGATCCACATCGGATCCGTGTCGTTTGATCGTTCCGCAGGCTGCGGGATCTTCTCGATCGCGTGCCCCCTGGTGTTGTACAGCCACAGCCGCTGAACCGTGCCGCCACGGTAGTTCTTCCACTGCAGATGGCGCCCCGCGATCGGGTTGTACGCGATGCGCTCGCCGTCGGGGGAATAGGTGGCGCGTGCGGCGTTGGGGATTGGCAGTTGCGCCTCCATCCCGCCCCCGACCGGCACCGTGAACAGCTGTGAATACCGCCCAGTGAAAGTGGCACGCTGCGAGGTAAAGAGGACGGCCTTTCCGTCCGGCGTGAATGACTGAACGGTATCGGAGCCAGGGTGCCACGTGAGGCGCGAGGGCGCTCCACCGGTGACCGGCATCGTGTAGACATCGGTATTGCCGTCGTACTGCGCACTGAAGGCAATCATCCGCCCGTCGGGAGAGAAGACCGGGCTCGACTCCGCCCCATCATCTGTCGTCAGGCGGCGGACATTCTTCCCGTCAACGTCGGCGACGAAGAGGTCCCCCGCGTAGATGAACGAGATGTTGGCGGCGCTGATCGCGGGCTGGGTGAGCATCTTCGTATCCACGGGATCGACTCGGGCGCCGAGTGCCGGGTAAAAAGGCGCGGTCGCGCACAGCAGGGCCGCAACAGAGAGAACTCGCAGGTTATCCATGCGCGCAGTATAGAGGAGAGGTACCTCGGCGCATCGCAGAACCTCAAACGCAGTGGATCGGCATCGACATATCCCCAACAAATCCAGCCGTCCCCCCAGGTTTCGGCTAAACCGTTGCCCTCCCTTTCGAACCTTTCGGCACTCACGCGGCTCTTAGTATGTAGAACGTCTTGACACCGAGTCCCAGCGATCTTTCGTGGGTGATCGTCCAGGCGCAGGCTGGAGATCGTCAAGCACTCGAAGAGCTGCTGCGCCGAACCTCGCGGCAGGTCGCGCCACTCGTTGGACGCATCGCCGGGGAGGGGGCAGACGACGTGATGCAGGGGGTGCTCTGGACGGTGGCCCGAAAGCTTGTCTGGCTCGACGATCCAGACGCTTTCCAGCCATGGATTTGCCGGATCGCCGTCCGGGCGGCAGTCAAGCACGTGACCCGGGAGGCGCCGGTTGTGGCGGTTCGGATCACCAGAGGATCTGGACACAATCGCAGAGCCAGAGGAGCCGGCGGATCACCCCCGCGCGGACGAGATCCCGACCTGGCTCGCGCACGCGAGTCCCCGCAGCCGCGCCGTGATCGTCCTGCACTACCTGGAGGAGATGCCGCTCAAGGAGGTGGCCGCAGTGTTGGGACTCCCGCTGGGCACGGTGAAGTCGCGGCTGGCCTACGGTCTCCGTGCCATGCGACAAGCGGCTGGTGAGAAGGACGAGCCGGGATTCGATGACTGACAAACAAATGTTGTTGACGGCAGTGGCGATCGAAGGTGGTGTGCTCGCCGCCGTCGTGATCGCGATCCTGCTACGGCAGTGACAGAGGACTTCAATGCAGACTCAGATGAAGAGCGAAGCGGTTGCGGAAACGCTGCAGCGTATCGAATCGACCGAACGGCGTTCCCGCGCCGCGTTGCTGGCGGCTACCGTGCTCGAAGGGATGTTCCTGGCCAGCTTTCTCTGGCTGGCCGACCTGAAGGACAGGACACACCTGCTGCTGCTGCTCTCGGCGGCGTCGATGCTCACGCTCGGTGCCTTGTGGGGTGTGGCGCTCGTCGGCATCGTCAATCGCCACACGCTGAGG
The DNA here is from genome assembly GCA_013694845.1 of Acidobacteriota bacterium. Classification (GTDB taxonomy): domain Bacteria; phylum Acidobacteriota; class Vicinamibacteria; order Vicinamibacterales; family 2-12-FULL-66-21; genus JACDCA01. The sequence continues at coordinate 443 of JACDBQ010000675.1, read as the reverse complement.
GTGATGCGGGCGGTGGAGCTGCTTCGGCCCGAGTCGGATAGAGCCACGCGTTGACAGGCCGGCAACTCTTCCGTGCTGGGCTTATCCCCTGTTCCACGAAGGCCTGCGCGATCTTCAACGCAATAGACGGAGTATCCGCGTAGCAAAGGTTCGACCTCACGGCCACCACGATCCCGTGTTCGGGGAACGGCATGAGCGACGTCGAGCCACCCATCAAGTCAGCCTCCGGGAGAAGGGGATCTGCCATGGCCTGCCAGCCGCGCCCGCGTCTGTCTCAGTGGGCGTGAGGATGGAGGGTTCAAGGTTCTCGACAGCGTCCGCCACCCGCCGCCCCGGGCGCGACGCTACCACCCCTGAGATTCAAGTGTCAGCGGACCCGTGCAATCGCGTAGAGAAGATCGACGTAGGACGAGGTCGCCCCATCCAGTCCGGCGACCCTAGGG
>JACDBQ010000671.1 GCA_013694845.1 Acidobacteriota bacterium | reverse complement strand
ACCGACACCCTCAAGGCCGCGCTCGCCGACAAGGAGTGGGCCGTGCGAGTGCGCGCCGCCGAGTTGCTCGTCCGGTTCGACGCCGCGGGCGATCATCGCACCGCGATCCGCCCGGTGCCAGGGCCGGCGCCCGCGGCCTACGACGACCGTTCGCTGATCGCGCCGGATTTCTCACCCCATGTCTTCATCGAAACCGCCAGGGGAACCATCGAGTTCGAGCTCGCGGTTCTCGATGCGCCGCAGACGAGCCGCAATTTCATGCTCCTGGCGCGACGGGGCTTCTTCAACGGTCTTGCGATCCATCGCGTCGTGCCGAATTTCGTGGTCCAGGATGGCGATTCGCGTGGTGACGGTCAGGGCGGCCCCGGCTACACCATCCGCGACGAAATCAACGAGCGTCCGTTCGTCCGCGGCACGGTCGGCATGGCGCTCTCATGGAAGGATACGGGTGGCAGCCAGTTCTACATCATGCACTCGCCGGCGCCGCACCTCGACGCGCGCTACACCGCCTTCGGCCACGTCGTCAACGGCATGGATGTCGTCGACCGGATCCAGCAGGGGGATGTGATCCAGCAAGTCCGGGTGTGGGATGGGCGGGGGTGGAAGTAGAGAAGAAGCTCAGAACCCAGAACCGTCTGGAACCCCTTGGAATCCGTTCGTACATAAAACAAGGGGGCGCCAGCCGCCCCCTTTAGCGGAAAAGGCGAGTTACCGCTTCTTGCCGCCCTTTTTCGCTCCGCCCGCCTTCTTCTTTGCAGTTTTCTTTGCCATGCTTTATCCCCCCCTTCGTCGTGGGTTTGCGATGAGCTCTCACCGCATTGCAGCGCCGCGGCCTACCGGCGCGCCGGCCTGCGTCTGTCGGCGCTCTCGCTTGTGTGCGACGGCTCCAGACCGTCGCGAAAGGTAGCACCCAAAAAAAAGGGGGTGTCTTCTTCTGACACCCCCGGTCCGGCAGGCGACTCTAGCGCTTCTTCCCGCCCTTTTTCGCGCCGCCCTTTTTCGCAGTCTTCTTCGCCATTATTCCTCCTTGGAAACGTGGCAGCTCAGCTTCGTGACCGGTGACCGAGGGTTACAACAGGTGGGCTGAGCACTCCACCCTCATACAAGATGTAGATTATGGATGAGAAAATTAGACTGTCAAGCACAAACTTCAACAAATGTCAAAATGCCCACGAAATGTTTGTCGGCACGGAAGCGTCCGCGCTGTAGAGCGCATCGCTTCGTGATCGTGCTGACCAGACCAGTGGTCGACGTCGCGAGGCGGGCGGGTCGTGGTCGCGACGTTCGACGAATCAGCGTCGGGGTGTGCGTGATTCAGCCGCGCGTAGCCGGGCGAGCGCGCGCGTCGCCGCGGATTTTGTTTCGGCGGCTGCGCCGAAGAGCGTCGACGCAATGCGGTAATACGAGATCGCCTGCTCTCGGCGCGTGGCTCGCTCGTGCAGGCGCGCTGCCTCGAGATATGCGTTGCCGAGGATTGGCGCGGGACACCGCTTCGCGTGGCGGATGGTTGTCTCGAACTGCGCGAGCGCCGGGCCGTCTTCCTTCCTGGCTTCCAGCACGCGTCCGATGCGATATCGCGCGACCGGATCGTCACGATCGAGCTCGAGCGATCGCTCGAGGGCTGCCGCGGCACCGGCGACATCGTTCTGCTCGAGGCGCCGCCATCCCTGCAGGGACAATCGATAGGCCTCTGCCCTCCGCGCATCGGGCGCACGCCGCAGTCGCGCGGCCGCCGACGCGCGGATCTCATGGACGTCGGGCGCGTTCGCGAGCGCCTGCGCGGTTCGGTACGCGTCGATCGCTTCCGCCCGGGCGCCGAGTCGATCCCTGGCTTCACCGAGACGGAGGTGCGCGAGTGGAAGCGCCCCGAACGGCGCGTTCGGCTTCAGCGCGACGACGGCTTCCAGGTGCTCGATCGCATGGTCGGTCTGGTGGAGGCCATCGAGCAGTCGCGCAAGTTCCAGTCTCGACTGCGCCTCGGCGAGCACGGGAGCATTCGACCGCTGCTCGCGCGCGGCTGCGAGCAACGAGCGCCAGGTCGCGATGCTCGCGGTGATGTCGTGCTGGTATGCGTCTTGGATGCGCGCGACCTGCGCCAGAAAAACCGGGTTGCCAGGGTAGTGGTCGTGCAGCCCCTCGAGCAGGTGGAGGGCGCGTGCCGTCTGCTCTTCGTACCAGAGGTAGACGATGGAGAGCTGGTAGTCCGCCTCCCCCTGCAGCAGCCGGCCGCGCGCCCGGGCGCGAAGCATCTGCTCCAGCCCCACCTTCTTGTCCCCTCCGGGCAGCAGGAACAGGAATCGCATCATCCTTGCGGCCGCGGGCGCGACGTCGGCGTAGTACTTGTACATCCCCATCGCGAAATACGCGTCGTCAAGGGAAGGATCGAGCTCCACAGCCTGTTCGAGCGCCTCGAGGATGCGTTTGCCGTCTCGCGCGGCCGACAGCTTCTCGTCCCGCAGCACCCGCCACTGTACCCGCACGGCGTAGGCGCCCCCCATGTAGAACCATGCCTCGGCGTTGCCCGGTTCACGCGCGGCCCAGGCCTCGGTGGACGCGATCGCTCTCTCGACCGCCGCCGTGAACTCCGGATCGAAGGCGCGGCTGTGCGGATCGAGCTGAATCCGCCACCAGATCGCGGTGGCCGCCAGCACCTCACAGGCTTCCCGCGGCGCCGGGCCGCACGCCCTGCGCAGCTCGGCCTCGACCTGGTCGAACCGTCCTTCGAGGATGAAGTCGTACGCCCGCACGAGCCCGTCGAGGCCCCGCAAGTCGCGTGTCGCGGTCGCAGCGGCCACGGGTGGCAGCGCCAGAGCGGCGCACAGCAGCGCCGTCGTCAGCGTGCGGCCCCCGCGGGTCATGTGGCGCTGGTGCGCAGTTGCTGCCGGGCTGCGTGACGCTCGAGCGCGAGCGCGATCAGCCGGTCCAGCAGATCGGGGTAGGCGAGGCCGCTCGCGGCCCACATCTTCGAATACATGCTGATAGTGGTGAAGCCGGGAATGGTATTCACCTCGTTTACGAAGATCGCTCCGTCCCGGCGTGAGAGCAGAAAGTCAACGCGCGCCATGCCCGCGCCGTCGATCGCGCGGAAGGCCGCGATCGCCATCTGTCGCACCTGCTCCGCGGTGCCGGCGGGCAGGTCCGCCGGGACCACCGTCTGCGAGGCCGCATCGATGTACTTCGCCTCGTAATCGTAGAACTCCCGTGCGGGAATCACTTCGCCCGGGACCGAGGCCTCGGGCACATCGTTGCCGAGCACCGCGCACTCGATCTCTCGCGCGTCCGGCACGGCGGCCTCGACGATGAGGCGGCGGTCGAAGCTGCGGGCGAGATCCATCGCGACCGCCAGCGACGCGTCGTCCTTGGCTTTCGAGATGCCCACGCTCGAACCCAGGTTGGCTGGCTTTACGAACATCGGGTATCCGAGCCCACGCGCGAGGCCCGCGAGGACTTCGTTCCGTCGCGAGTCCCACTCGTGGGCCCGAACGACCGTGTAGGCGCAGATCGGGAGGCCGTGGGCGGCAAAGACCACCTTCATCATGCCCTTGTCCATGCCCACCGCCGACGCGAGCACGCCCGAGCCGACGTACGGGACGTTCGCGAGCTCGAGCAACCCCTGGATCGTGCCGTCTTCGCCGAATGGGCCGTGGAGAACCGGGAAGATCACGTCGAGAATGAGACCGGTGACCATCGCGCGGCTGCCGTCATCCGAGAGCGCAGCGGACGAACGATCGATCGAGAGGATGGTCTCGGAGCTCGGATGCGCGACGAGGTGCACCTCGCGGCCCGGACGAGGCGGACGAGCGGTTTCGAGTCGCGCCTGCTCGATCACCTCACCCGCCGACATCGTCGCCGGCGGGCGCTCGGCGATGCTCCAGCGTCCGTCTTTTTCGATGCGTATCGGGACGGGCTCGTAGCGCGTTCGATCGAGATTCGCAAAAACCGCAGCCGCCGAGGCGAGCGACACTTCATGTTCGCCCGAGCGGCCGCCATACAACACGCCAACGCGAAGCCGTTTCACGCAATCAGGATACAGGA